>NZ_LQXP01000020.1:0-64857 GCF_003268405.1 Acinetobacter sp. CFCC 11171
ATTCTATAAATATTTTTTTGCAATAAAAAAGCCCACTTTTACAGTGGGCTTTAATGTGTTGACTTAACAACAAATCTTGGTAGGTATATCCAGACTCGAACTGGAGACCTCTACGATGTCAATGTTCTGGAAAAATTGAGAATATCAACAAAAGATTAATTAAAGTGAGATACAAGTTGTCTACAACGTAATTCCAAAAAAACAAATCTCTCATTTGAAAAAGATGAATTTCGTCTGCTCAGGCAAAAGCTTATATTTTTTCCATCATCATTCCCCCAAGTTTTGATGATAGGCATATAGGTATTTACTTCTCAGGAGCCGTTCATGTTCAAAGAAGAGCAGCAAATATTTGCACGAGATGGCGTAGTGATTCTGCGCGGTCTTTTTAAAGATTGGATAGATGTTTTGGAACAAGGCGTTGCCGTCAATGAACAAAACCCAGGTCAATGGTTTCGTGACTATACGCCGGGGCAAACAGAGGGCCGCTTTTGGGCGGACTACTGCAATTGGCAGAGAATTGAGGCTTTTGACCAATTTATTCGTAAGAGCCCCGCGGCCGATATTGTAAAAAACATTATGAATGCGCAAGCGGTACGTATGTTTCATGAGCATGTTTTGGTAAAAGGTACTGGCTCAGCAAAAGTGACACCTTGGCATCATGACGCGCCTTATTACCCTGTAAATGCAAAGCAAACCTTAAGCTTATGGATTCCGCTTGATCCGATTTCACGCGAGTCCAGTATTGAGTTTGTGGCGGGTTCACATCTCTGGGGCAAACACTTTAAAGCTCAGGGCTTTAATGGCGAATATTATGAACATGAAGGCGCTAAAGAAGAGATGCTGCCAGATATTGACGCTCACCGTGAGGACTACAGCATTCTCGGCTGGGAACTGGAACCCGGTGATGCGATTGCCTTTGACTTTCGGACTATACACGGCGCACCAGGCAATAGCTCGAAACAGCATGCACGCCGTGCGGTCTCTTTCCGCTGGTTAGGCGATGATGCCGTTTATGTCGATCGAGGCGGAAAAACCTCTCCACAATATCCGCATTTGATCGACAAATTACAGACGGGCGATGCCCTGCCTGAGGATGAATTTCCGTTCGTGGCTTGACCATTAATTTTTAAAGTTCCCTCCTGATACCAATGCTGACCCATTTTCAGCATTGGTTTTTTTATGCGCTTATGAACTTGCGAAAAATGTGTAAAAAACTTAAAAATAAATCTCATATATAACAAGATCAGCAAAAACATGAGCTATAACGGCAGCTGCCTATGCGGCGATGTCCAATTTCAGGTACTGCAAGACATCCATACCATTTATCATTGCCATTGCAGTTTATGCCGTAAACAAAGCGGTACGGGTGCAAATGCCGCATCACTTATCCACTGCAGCGCTTTTCAATGGCGCCAAGGCCAAGAACAGATTCAAAGCTATTATAAAGCTTCAGGTTTTACTTCTTACTTTTGTTCTCACTGCGGCTCTCCACTTCCAAATACTGTACGCAATACCGATTGGATCTGGATTCCACTCGGCCTATTAGCTCAAAGCCCTGCCATATCAACCCGCTTAAACTTTTGCCTCAGTTCTAAAACTGCATGGCAAATACCCTCTGAAGCGGATCAAAGCTTTGATCACTTGCCGAAAATGAGTGAACTCAATGCATTTTTTAAAAGACAGTTGAATCCACAATCAAAAAAGCCCTGAATCATTCAGGGCTTTTAGGTTGGACTGAAGCTTTATTCACTAAAATGAATTACGGTACGAATCGATTTTCCTTCGTGCATCAAATCAAAAGCTTCATTAATTTGTTCTAAGCTCATAGTGTGCGTGACAAATGGTTCGAGCCGAATCTCTCCTTTCATCGCATCTTCTACCATGCCTGGCAGCTGACTGCGGCCTTTTACCCCGCCAAAGGCTGTACCTTTCCACGTACGTCCCGTCACCAGCTGGAATGGGCGTGTTGAAATTTCCTGCCCTGCACCTGCGACACCAATAATCACAGACTGTCCCCAGCCACGATGTGCAGACTCAAGCGCCGAACGCATGACATGGGTATTGCCGATGCATTCAAAGGAATGATCCACCCCCCAGCCTGTCATTTCCACAATCACCTGCTGAATCGGCTGTTCATAGTCTTTAGGATTTAAAAAGTCTGTTGCGCCAAACTCTTCTGCAAGCTTGAACTTTTCAGGGTTGGTATCCACCACAATAATACGGCCTGCTTTGGCTTGGCGTGCACCTTGCACGACTGCCAGACCAATACCGCCTAAACCAAATACAGCAACTGTGTCTCCTTCTTGCACTTTCGCGGTGTTATGCACTGCGCCAATACCTGTTGTTACTCCACAGCCAAGCAGACAAACGTGTTCAGGATTCGCTTCAGGATTGATTTTTGCCAGTGAAACTTCGGCCACAACCGTATATTCAGAAAAGGTTGAACAGCCCATATAATGGTATATAGGTTCGCCATTATATGAAAAACGCGTTGTACCGTCCGGCATCACGCCTTTGCCCTGCGTTGCACGTACCGACACGCATAGGTTGGTTTTACCTGATTTACAGAACAAGCACTCGCCGCATTCTGCTGTATACAATGGAATGACGTGATCACCGGGTTTTACACTGGTCACGCCCTCACCGACTTCAACCACAATGCCCGCACCCTCATGCCCCAGCACCGCAGGGAAAATACCTTCAGGATCTGAACCTGACAGCGTAAAAGCATCGGTATGGCAAACACCAGTATGGGTAATTTTAACCAAGACTTCTCCTGCCTGCGGCGGAGCAACATCCAGTTCTACAATTTTCAGTGACTGGCCTGGACCAAATGCGACAGCTGCGCGTGATTTCATTTTGTACCCTTCTTTACCGAATGATTTACTGCCCAACCAATGTTTTAAAACTGCTTTTTTTGAACAATAAATCAAAATTACAAACTTAAATTTCTTGTGACTTTTATATGAAAATCACGCTGTGCAAGCAATTCGGTTTTTTTGATGCACTTGTTTTGCTTATATGATTTTCTCTTTTCTTTACCACTATCTATAGTCAATTCATCGAAACAGATGTCTAGGTATGAAACGGAAAAAGTTTCAGCACTGGGCTAAATACAGCGTACTTACACCAGCGTGCATGTAGGAAGGATGAATAATATGAAATTAAATAATTTGACTGTGGATACGGTTGTAGTGGGTGCAGGCCAAGCAGGAATTGCGATGAGTGAGCATTTAAATGCGCTAGGCATTTCTCACGTCGTTTTGGAAAAAAACCGTATTGCTGAAGCTTGGCGTACACGCCGCTGGGATTCATTAGTCGCAAATGGCCCTTGCTGGCATGACCGCTTTCCAAATATGGAATTTGACGCAGACCCTGACAGCTTTATTCATCATGACCAAGTCGCAGACTATTTCCAAAACTATGCAGAAAAGTTTAACTTGCCGATTCATACCGGTGTTGAAGTATTCAAAGTTTATAAAACCGATCAGCGCCTTGGGTTTACAGTAGAAACCTCCGAAGGCACGATTTATACGCAGCGCTTAGTATCAGCAACAGGCGCATTTCAAAAAGCAGTGATTCCTCCCGTCGCTCTGCAAAAACCTGAGTTTTACCAAATCCATTCAGACCAATACAAAAACCCGCAGCAGCTGCCTGAAGGTGCTGTTTTAGTGATTGGTTCAGGTTCTTCTGGTGTGCAGATTGCAGATGAAATCAACCGTTCTGGTAAAAAAGTTTATCTATCTATCGGTCAACATGAACGTCCGCCGCGTACTTACCGCAACCGTGACAATGTATGGTGGCTAGGCGTACTTGGCGGCTGGGACTTTATGCGTACAGATAAAGGGCCGCTCAAAGGTTTAGCCGTAAGCGGCGCGCATGGCGGTATAAATATTGATTTCCGCGCCTTAGCAAAACAAGGCATTACCCTATTGGGCATGACCGATTCATTTGACGGTCAAAAAATTCAATTCAAAGCTGACCTGAAACAAAACCTTGAATCTGGTGATGCTGCGCTGCATGCCTTTTACGACCAAGCAGATGAATATGTGCGTGCCAATGGCCTCGACCTGCCTGCTGAACCGCAAGCGCGTCAGCTGCTGCCTAACCCAGAATGCGTAACGCAGCCGATTTTAGAGCTGGATATGCAAGCCGCCAACATTACGAGCGTCATTTGGGCTTCAGGCTTCAGTTATGACTTTGACTGGCTGCAAGTCAATGCCTTTGATGAGCAAAAAAAACCGAAACATAAACGAGGCATTTCAGATGAGCGCGGGATCTATTTCCTTGGTTTGCCCTATTTGACTGGTCGCGGTTCAAGCTTTATTTGGGGCGTTTGGCATGATGCTAAATACATCGCTGAACACATTGATATTCAACGTAAATACCAAGAATACCAAACCGATAAAAATCTACTCAAAAACACCGCCTAATTTCTACCTTTATGCACACATGAATCTCTCTCCATTTATGTGTGCATTTTTCATTCAATCTCTGTTCAGTTTTGCTCTGACCATTTCAAAATTGAGGATATTATGACCACCATTTTAAAATCAAAAATTACAGATAAGTGTGCATGGATCGGGGCAGAGATTGCCGAAAAAACCGATTGGATCTACCACTTATCACCACATGTATTAAGCATTTTTGACCACAGCCTGCAAGTATTGGCGGCAAAAAAACTTAGCTGCGCCCAATTTTGTAAAATCGGATGTCGTCATTCAGGATGACGCTTTTTTAAAGGAAATTGCCTATATTTCTAATGAATTGGAAAACGGCTATGGTTTCATTGTGATTCGCGGTTTAGACCCAGAAAAATACAATGAACTTGAAATGAGCAATATTTACTATTTGATGGGTTTATACATGGGAAACAGCGTGACACAAAATGCACGCGGCGACCTCATTGGTTATGTCGAAAACATAGGTGATAAAAGCAAAAAAATGACCCGTGTTTATGAAACCAACAGCTATTTGCCCTACCATGCGGACTTAAGTGATGTCGTTGGTCTGCTCTCAATTCGTAAAGCTAAAACTGGCGGCCTCAGCAGCATTGTCAGCTCATCTACGGTTTATAACCGTATTTTAGAACAATATCCCGAATACTTAGGCTATTACTATCACCCAGCTTGGTATGACCATTTGGGAGAAACCGAACCTTCACTGAGTCCGATTTTCAGTTATTTTGACGGTAAATTGGCCTGCCGCTACTTACGCTATTATATTGAATTAGGTCATGACCGCAGAAACGTTCCACTGTCCCAAGTACAAATGGATGCCCTGAATATTTTTGATGAAATTAGCCATGATCCAAGCTTAAGGCTCGATATGATGTTAGAACCGGGCGATATTCAGTTCTGTAATAACTACTGTGTCATGCATTCGCGCACTTCATTTGAAGATTATGATGAAGCTGATAAGCGCCGCAAACTTTTACGCCTCTGGCTGCAAATGCCAAATGCGCGCAAGCTTGCGAAAGACTTCCCAGGTCGTAACGGCATACCGAAAGGTTTAGGCGAGGTAGCTTAATTTATAAAACTGAAAAGAGGCGTTGGTCGCCTCTTTTTTATTCCTTCATTTTAGTGTTAACAGCTTTGAAACTATTCTGCATATTCTTCTAATGATGGACCTAAAATCTAACAAATTAATGGCAGTGAATCATATCTAACTTGTCCCATTTAAATTGGTTCTAACTTCCGCATTTCGTATAATCGCCATTATGTTCAATCGATGATAAAAGGCTCGATTCATAGAATTATTCATTTAGAAGTTATAGGGGGTTCATCATAAAACCGTAAAATAAAGTCATTAAAATCAATTAATTGATATATCCCCCTCTGTTTGTAGAAGAAAATATTTACTTCTAAATATTCAGCTTTATAACATTTTGTTCTATCCATTTTTTTTATAAAATTTGGAAATTGCTTTTTAAATGGAAAATAGGGTCTAACGAAGTTCTGGCTCTTTAAACCATCAACTAAAAAATAATAACTATCTATCGAGGTATATGCTCCTGTAGATTTTCTTGAATGAGGCTTATAACCGAGATAACAAATTTCTCCGACTTTAAAGTTTCCTTGTTCATATTGTTTATCTACCATTTTTGATACAAAGATAGAAAATAAAATATTAAAAATTAATAATAATAAAAATAGTAAAAATCCTCCAATTAAAAGCACTCTTCTATGATAAAGATCCATTAAAAATCCCTTTCAAATTAGTTATTTCCCTAAAATAAACATAATACACGTTATAAGAAATCAATTTATTTTATCAATAAATTTCAAAACCTTACACAAATACAAAGAGCACTATTCTACTCAATGGTGCTTTTTCCATGGTTTTTACTGTTATAAGCCTAATTTTAATCAATATTCCACAGTTTTGTGTAATCCCATTCAAAGATAAAGCAAACAAAAGTGTCCAGATAAAATAGTAATCGATATCCAAGTAGTTATTGATATTGCAAACTCTCCCGAAACCATTTTAATTTGCGCAACAAAATTTAATGCAAATTTTCAGATAAAGTCTGATCCCGTACTTCGTGATATGAAGCTTTTCAAATACCTCCTGCCTCATTTCTGCTTGTTCGTAATTCATCATCGAACTCAATATTCAGCGATTGAAACAAAATTCACCAAACTTGATACGTCAATTCCACATGTATCCTGAACAGCACTGCAAAAACTAAATTTCAGGCAGATAAAAACACCGTATAAATTGCTTTATACGGTGTGAGTTTAATCGAAAGTATCTGACTTAGAAATTGTAATAGAACTGCAGATTCAACAGTTCATGTGTATCATCATCGCCGCCTTGCGCATACGAGCTACTCGGGCCGCCAATCAGGAAGTCATTTTTACCCATAATATATTCAGCCACAAAGCTCATGTTTTTATAATAAGCCGCTACTCCCAGTAAATTACGCGATGAATCGTCATAACCGTCTTCAGACTTCACATAACTGCTGTACATGGCATACGGCATAACCGCATCCAGTTTGCCTACATTCTTAAACTTATAGCTGACATCTGCGGTATAGAACATCCCCTCATTTGCCACCATAAAATTATCATCAAATGAACCCATTAAAGATGTTTTGGGCGTCAGCGGATCTTTGTTATCCATTTCATTTTTACCCAGTGTTAAGCCAAACCCCAGATTGTTATAGCTCACATTGCCAAATACCGCCCATGCTTGACGGTCACCCGTTTGGCCATTGGTTTTGTTTTCAATATCCGACTGCCAATACGATGCACCAATGTTCCCTTTCATCGGTTCCGGCAGACTTCGGATTTCCTGCTTTACACGGCCAATAAACATATTTTGTTCATCTAAATGTGTCAGGCTTGAATCTTCAGGTTTAACGAAGTTTGTAGTGTAACGGCTGGCATCTTCTGAATAAGGGCCGCTGTAGCTGCCGCCATCTCCAGTAAAGTAAGCCAATTCCACTTGCGTGCCTGTATCAAACTTGCCTTGGTATTTCAGCCCGACATTATGTACGTCTTCTAAGCCAATCTGTGTAATGACACCGCCATAATAGTTGCTTTCCCAAAAGCGCCCCGGCCCAAACGGCACAGGCTGCAAACCTGCTTGAATCAAATGACTGTCGTTAATGTTATAACCCACATAAGCATCGACCAATGTGGAAAAATCGCACAGCTTATTATATTGATAGCAGCGATACTCTAAATGACCAAAAATTTTCGGTGAAGTATAGTCCAAGTTGATACGCGCTGCATCGAAGGTCAACTTATGATCATTTTCCGTCCAGCTTTTGTCTTGGTATTTCACTCTTAAAAAACCTGAGAGTTTTAATTCCCCTAAGTCAGTTTTTGGATCCCCAATGGATAAATCTGCAGCTATAGCAGGTGTAGCCGCACACCCCAACAGCAACAATGAAACACAATAATTTAAAGCTTTCTTTTGCATTATTTAAATCTCTATACCTGTTGTTAAGTCAAGTGTGTACTGCGGGCTTTTTTGCAAAAGCCCCTGCAGCGCTTCGTTTTAAACGAAGCTAGGAAAATAGGAGAATGAAAATAGAGGATCGATCTATGCCTATTTCGGCATGTATTTCGCAATTTCTTCAGCGCTAGGCGCTTGCAAGTTGTACTTCACCAGCAGCTTGTCAAATTCACCAGACTGTTTCATGGCATCCAAACCTTGGGTGACTTTTTCCAGCATGGCTGTATCTCCCTTACGGATCGCAATACCGCCTAGAACTGGGAAAAATTGCTCTGTCGAACTGATTTGAACACGGCCTTTCAGCTTTTCTGCAGTGCTCATCGCTACACTGGTATCGTCATAATGCGCATCCACTGCTTTAGACAGCAGCGCCTGCACTGACTCAGGCGAGGTATCAAACTCACGTATGGTGATGGCCGCTTTACCCTTCGCTACACAGCTTTCTGCAGACATTTGGCGCAGCTGCTCAGGGAACATTGAGCCTTTTTGCGCAGAAATTGTTTTACCGCATAAATCATCACGGGTTTTCGGCTGATATTCAGAATCCGCCAATGCGAGCAAAGCCTCTGTCGTCATGTAATACGGAACCATATCCACTTTTTCTAAACGCTCTTTGGTGATGTATAAACCTGACATCACTAAATCAAATTTTTTCGCTTCCAAACCCGTAATCAAGTTAGAAAAACGGCTGTCGATAAAATTTGCTTGAGCATTTGAATGTGCAAAGATTTGATTGGCTACATCAATGTCAAAACCAGCAGGTTTGTCATTTTCCATATATTCAAATGGCGGGAATGTCATATCACTGCCTATCTGATAGGTCTGGCCTGCAGCTGCCGCATCAGAAGCCGATGCCGCTGATGATGCCGTATCCGCACTTTTACTGCATGCAGTTAACCCCCAAACCAAACATGCCGCTGCTACTAATGGTTTCACTTTTAACATTACACTCACTGCAATACTCCTTGAGTACTTTATGTACGTTTTAGAACTGTTATACGTGAGATTTTTCGAGATTGTAATTTTGAAATTCCTACGCAATACTCCAAAAAAAGCGATGCAAGCTTTTGATTAAACAGTAATAGACTTTTCTCATATTCTAAGCAGAGCAATATGATGAAAACAGAACAGCAAATTCGTATAGACCTCGCAGCAGCACTGCGTTTGAGTGCAAAATTAGGCATGCATGAGGCAGTCGCCAACCACTTCAGTGCCGCTGTTTCAGAGGACGGAAAATCTTTTTTACTAAATCCGAAATGGGTACATTTTTCTAAGGTAAAGGCCAGTGATTTAATCTTGGTCCATGCTGATGATGCAGGCAGTTTTGAAAAAGGCAAAATAGACTCAACCGCATGGGCCATTCATGGCCAAATTCATAAGCTGCGCCCTGATATTAAAGTCATCATGCATTTACACCCGATTTATGCAACTGCGCTTTCCTGCCTAAAAAATCCGACCTTGCTGCCGATTGAGCAAAACAGCGCACGCTACTTTAACCGTGTTTCTTATGATTCACATTATTCAGGCATGGCAGATCAGATCGCTGAAGGTCAGCGTCTTGCTCAGCTGCTGCAGACCAATACCCGACTGCTGATGGGCAACCACGGTGTACTGATCGGCTCACATGATATCGGCCTTGCTTTTGATGATATGTATACCTTTGAGCGCTCAAGTCAAATCCTGATTCATGCCTATTCCACTGGCCAAACCTTAAATATTTTGGATGATGCTGTGGCAGAAAAAACAGCGCAGGATTGGGAAAAAATTGAAGATTTCAGCATCGCACATTTCGAAGAAATGAAAGAAATTTTGGCAGCTGAAGATCCAAGCTTTATGGACTAAGAAAACTTAAACAATAAAAAAGAGCTTCAATTGAAGCTCTTTTTTTCACTCTCGTTCTAAATTCGTTAAGCCATTTCTAAACCGGCTTGTTGTACAAAGAAAGAGGCCCCCTTGGGCTTTTGCGGCATTTTCAAATGATTCGCTGTCATACGTACTTGCCCGCTTTCTTGTCCATAAACCAATTGCCCTTGGTGCACGCTTGGCAGCGGGTTATCTGACAATGCAACCGCATCTTCTGCTGCATATACCGTAATGAATAAATAACGCGGCAACTCAGTATTATTTGCACCAGATGCATGCAGCAAACGGGTATGCATGAAACAGACTGAGCCTGCAGGGCCTGTGCAAGACACAAATTTTTGGCACTGCTCCGCCTCGACTTCATCTTCCACTTTGCCTGTGAAACGGCCATCTTGCCAATGGTTATACAACTCGCCCTTTTGGCTGCCCGGAATCACCTGCAGCGGGCCATTGTCTTCTGTCACCTCACCCACCATCAATAACGCTGTGATCATGTCATCATTAGTATGCGGCGTGAATGGAAAATCTTGATGCCATTTCACAGTGGTCGCTGTATGCGGCAGTTTAGCATTTACTTTACTGTGGTGAAAACGGGTGCCGCTGCCTCCAATGAGCTCTCCAGCCATTTGCGCCATATTAGAATGAATGGCTGTTTCAAAATATGCATCTGAAATTTCCGTCGGAGAACTAACACGACGCAGTGCAGGATGTTCTGAGCTGTGATCCGCAGGATCGACATCAAAGCGCGAGCGTCCATCAATGGTTTCTCCATAAGCTTCTGCAAAGCCTCGGCTTTCGTCAATCCATGCTTCCAACTGCTGACGTAAACCCTGTAATTCCGCAGCATCTACGACATTTTCGACAACTAAAAAACCGTCACGGTGAAATTGTTCAATTTGGTTTTGATTTAACATTTGCTCATCCTATTCGCTTTTATTTATTCATGACTGCTGCAATGTCTTCTTCAGTCGGTGCTTTTAAGCCATATGCAGTCAAAATTTCTTCATATTCGCCTGAGGCTTTAATACGATTCAAACCTTCCTCAACGAGCTTATACGTTTCGGTATCACCTTTACGGATGCCAATACCTCCTACTGTCGGGAAGAATTGTTCTGTCGACGTAATCTTCACTTTGCCAGCTAAGCTAGTTTCAGCCGCTTTCATGACTGCGGCATCGTCATATTGGATTTCTACAGCATGCGCTAATAGCGCCTGCGTGGTTTGCGGCGATGTTTCAAACTCACGGATCATCAGCGCTTTCTTACCATTTGCTACACAATTTTTCGCTGAAATTTCATGTGCCTGAGTTGAGAACGCAGTACCTTTCATTACGCCCACTACAGCACCGCACAAATCATTTGGCCCTTTAGGTGCAAGCTTGGAATCATGACGCACCAGCAATGAAATATCTGTTTTGTAGTAAGGGATCATATCAATCTGTTCAAGACGCTCAGGCGTGATGTACATAGATGAAAATAAAATATCGTACTTTTCGCCTTTCAAACCAGGGATCAGATTCGCCCAGCGTGTATCCACCCAGTCGGCCTTATAGCTACCGTCAACTTCAGCAATCTTTTCCATGATTTCAACGCTGACACCGCTTGGCACGCCATCTTTCAAATACTCGTATGGAGGGAAAGTCAGGTCTGAACCTACAGTGACCAAACGTTTTTCTGCTACCGGCGCTGCCGAATCTGCAGTTGGTTCTGACTGTTTCGAGCAGCCAGCCAATAGTAAACCGCCAACGATAGCCCCAATGAACATTGATTTATTTTTCATACCCCATCCACCCAACTCTTTATGTTTATCTGTCATTTGAAGATAGAACAAACATATACAGAATCCGATTTGGATTTTTTTATGCAAAGCTTTATAAAAATAGAATTTAAAATTTAGCGATTAAAATATGAAAAAAGCAGCCAATAATGACTGCTTTCTTTAATTTAAATAGAAATACTACTTAGAGGTTTTATAAAAAGTTAATCCTTGGCAATAAATTTTTGGAACCGCTCATTATCAGACTGCATTAATGCTTCTGGTGTATCATTTAATACCACATGACCGTTTTCCATAAACATTACACGATCAGATACTTGAAAAGCAAAGCGCATTTCATGGGTCACAATAATCATGGTTAAGCCTTCTTGTGCCAATTCTTCAATCACTTTCAGCACTTCATTGACCAATTCAGGGTCTAATGCTGAAGTTGGTTCATCAAACAGAATAATCGACGGCTGCATGGCTAGCGCACGGGCAATCGCCACACGCTGCTGCTGACCACCTGAAAGCTGGTGCGGAAACTTATTGGCATGCCTTTTCATACCGACTTTTTCCAACATCGCTAAAGCCGTAATTTTGTTATCCAGCACCGTACCGCGCTTGTGATACAGCGGTGCAAGCATGACATTTTCCAAAATCGTTTTATGCGGAAACAGGTTAAAGCTTTGGAACACCATTCCGACATTTACAATTTGCTGTTTATATGCAGGCGATTCATCAGTTAATTCCTGATCTTTTAAGAAAGGCTGACCCAATAAATTGACTGTGCCTTTATTCAAGCTTTCTAAGCCATTTAAAGTACGGATAAATGTCGTTTTACCTGAACCCGATGGCCCAATAACGGAAATGACCTCACCCCATTTCACTTTTAAATCAATCCCTTTCAGGACTTCATGCTCACCATAGGCTTTATGAATATCAATAGCTTCCAATGCATATTCGCCATTGCGTTCAGTATTGATCTCTTTACGCGCACGCACAGAAGCTTGCGGCAGCTGCAGCAGCGGATCATTTTCTGCCAGCATCCCTGGTTTACGGTTCGTAATATCTATACGGCGTTCAAACCAGCCGAGCAACCAGCCAAAGACAGTCACGATCAGCACATAATAGAATGCTACGGCCAGCATGGTTTCCATCACCAAAAAGTTTTGGGTATATAAACGCTGACCGACCAATAAAATTTCAGTGAGTGAAATGACCGAAACCAAAGATGTGAGTTTTACAATGGAAACATATTCATTACCCAGTGCTGGAAGCGCAACACGAAAGGCTTGCGGAATCATCACTAAACGCTGAATGCCTGAATATTTCATGCCTAGCGCCTTACCCGCTTCAATTTGCCCCTTATGCACCGCTGTTAGACCGCCACGGTGAATCTCTGCAATATAAGCCGCTTCACTTAAAGTCATAGCAATCAGACCTGCAATAAATGGCGACGCCAAAAGCACACTCGAAGCTGGGAAAATTTGCGGCAGGTTATAAACAAAAACCAGCAGCACCAGCAGCGGTAAGCTTCTAAAGAACCAAATATAAAGATCACTCGACCATGCCAAAGGTTTGAATTTAGACTGTTTGCCCAACGCCAGTACAAAGCCCAATACAATGCCGACCACCCAAACCAATACGCTGAGTTCAATGACGGTCCAAGTTGCGGCCCAAAAGTTTTTATGTGAAAACAAACTGAATGTATAAGACCAATTAAAATCCATTCAATACCCCACTCGCATGATTCTGTTCTATTTCCTTTGTTATAGCGAACTTTGAGTGAATAAGTAATTTTGAAAAATTGAGGTCTTAATACAGAAATAATTAAGCAATAAAAAAGGCCAGATAACTGACCTTTTAAAAATTTGCACATCTACGGCATTTATAATAAACACTGTAGTTACCTTTTTATAATTATCTAAAAACAAATATAAATACAAGCTTTATTTTTAAATAACTTAAGCATTATAAATCAAAGCTGATTATACCCTTAAACTCATATAAAGCTTTTCTAAGAAAATATCACACTGCTGCAGCTGATCTATATCTACATATTCATTCGGTTTATGCGCTACAGCGATATCTCCCGGGCCACAAACCATCACAGGACAATGCAGCGCCCCTTGGAACAATCCGCCCTCAGTACCAAAGGAAATATTGCCTATAGAGGTTTCTTCTGGCAACAGGCTTTGAATAAACTGAACCGCCTCAATGGTTTTGGAGGTTTTCAGCCCTGGATATTGGTTGACTTCTTCAA
The DNA here is from genome assembly GCF_003268405.1 of Acinetobacter sp. CFCC 11171. NCBI lineage: Bacteria > Pseudomonadati > Pseudomonadota > Gammaproteobacteria > Moraxellales > Moraxellaceae > Acinetobacter > Acinetobacter sp. CFCC 11171. The sequence goes on from NZ_LQXP01000020.1 coordinate 13,853, forward strand.
CCTCAATGTGACTGCGGAAGTCATCCTGTATTTGACTTAATATCTGCTCTTGAATAAGACTGCTGCTGTCCTCCGCCAAATGACGGATTTCATAATCCACCACACAGCTGTTCGGTACAATATTCAGCGCTGTCCCACCATTAATCTTACCCACATGCACCGTGCTGTAAGGAATATCATAGCCAGCGTCCTTATGTCCTTGTTGACGGAGGTTCTGCTGAATGGTTTGCAAAGAAGTCACCAGCTGGCTGGCCACATGGATCGCATTGACATAATTAGGCGCTAAAGCCGAATGCCCCTCTTCACCGCAGCAGCGGGCGCGGAATACCGTTTTGCCTTTATGCGCCAATGCCAACTGCATCATGGTCGGCTCACCAATCACACATAAGATAGGGGAAATAATCGTGGAAGCCAGTTGATCTAAAATCCCACGTACACCAATACAGCCTATTTCCTCATCATAAGAAATACACAAATGCAGCGGACGTTTGAGCTCTAATTTTGAAGCTTTCAACATGGCGATGATGGCACATGCTAAAAAGCCTTTCATATCCGCTGTTCCGCGGCCAATAATTCTTCCGTCTTTATGCGTCGCTTCAAAGGCTGGCGAATCCCACTGCTGCCCCTCTACCGGCACAACATCTGAGTGGCCAGACAAAAGAATACCCGCCTGATCACGCGGTCCCACACTGGCCAATAAATTAGCCTTGCTCTGTTCTGCATTAAAATTCAGTTCTGTAAAAATACCGTTTTGCTCAAATAATTTTTGAACATAAAAAATAAACGCTAAATTGCTTTTATAAGATGTTGTATCAAAAGAAATAAATTTATCTAACAGCTGTATGCTGTTTACATCAGTCACTATTTATGCCTCTTCCAGTACAGGCTTTGTCTTAATATGCGGATCAAAGAAATGCGCATCGCCCATACCGGGTATGTATTGATTGGATAGGAATGCACGGCAGCGGCTGATGAATGCCTGCGACACCGTATTCAGATTTGCATTTTTTGCAGTCGCCAAACCAATTTTCATCGGACGGTTATCGCCTGCTATACGCAAGCGGACGAGTCGTTTGCCGTCTAATGAATAATTATTTTTCGGGCGCACATTTAAAATGGTATAGCCCAGATTATTGGCTACCATCGAACGGACGACATCCACATGGCGCGAAGTATGCGCCACCAACGGGCTTAACTTATGCTTACGGAACAATGAAATAAAGTAATCATTACTGAAAGGCATATCTAAAAGCACCATCGGCAGTTCTGCCAGTTCTTCTAAAGTCACCGCCACATTTTTTGCTAGAGGATGCGCTTCACTGACCAAAACATGCGGCGGCAGCACGGCCAAAGGTTCGAAATTAATCAGGTCATGATCAATATTTAAATCATAAGTCAATGCGACATCCAATTCATTACGCGCCAACTGGCTCAACAAAATCTGCTGATCATCCTCACTTAGCTCCAAAGTGACATTTTTATATAAATTGGCAAAGCCATGAATGATTTCTGCATAAATCATGGGTGAAAATGCAGTAAAGCAGCCGAGCTTTAAGGGCCCACGGATAGAACCTGAAAAGTCAGCAGCCAAAGCATATAAGCTGCTGGCCTGACTTAAAATGAATTTGCATTCCTGCATGACTTTTTCGCCAATGCTGGTCAGCATTAAGCCTTTTGCATGCTGGCGAATAAATAGCTGTACTTGCAATTCAGATTCTATGTGGGCTATCGCCGCTGAAATAGAAGGTGAAGAAACGTGAATTTTTTCAGATGCAATAATAATGCTGCCGCTTTCAGCTGTCGCAACAAAATATTGCATTTGACGTAAAGAAATTCGATTTAACAATGCCGCGTCCTTTTCAGCGCAGGCTAAGCATTATTCATCGCCCGGTACACCATAACTTGGAGAGCTGGATGGATCTAAAGCCCGTGCAACATAATCCTCAACTTGCGGTTCATACACTTTCCAAAGCTGATACAAGTCCTCAATTGGAGTTTCAGACCAATCAACCCGAAGATTAATCACAGGCCATTCCAGTTTATCGACTACTAGAATACCTGCTGAATGAACTGGGCCAGCTTCGCCGCCTGCATCTAAACCAGCTTGCAGCGCTATAAGCAAACGCTCTGCCAAACTGCCGGATGCCTGATGAAAAGCATCAACCATGGCCTGAGGAACATCTTCATTTGCAAGCAGATTTCCCGCACCAACAGCATGCTCCCCTACGCACTGAGAATGAACACCTAAGGTATATTTGCCGCTAAATGCAGCAGGCTTTTCATCAAAATTTAAAACCGTCAGCTGTCGATACTCAATAAAGTCGGTATTTTTGACCAATTCAGCAATCGCATCGTCTGGCGCCAGATCATATTTGGTCATATCTAGCAAAATATTTGCCAAGTATGGATCTGTAATGTTCTGAGATGTTGCAACACCCACACCGGCCTTGGCTTGAATGCACCGCGATGCAACAGCTGGAGAAGAAGAGCTGATCGCTCCTCCAAATTGCCCCGTTTTATGACAGCGAGCAATAATTGAAAATGTCATAGGCTGCGTTGCTCCTTTTACTTAGTCAGGAATAACTGCAGTTGCATCAATTTCAACCAGCCATTCAGGACGGGCAAGTGCCGAAACGACAATACCTGTTGAAACTGGGAACACGCCTTTTAGCCATTTGCCAACGACACGGTAAACATCTTCACGGTAGCGCGGATCAATAATATAGATTGTGATTTTGCAAATATCTTCAAGTTCACCGCCAGCTTCTTCGAGCAGCATCTTAATGTTATACATGGCTTGTTCTGCTTGGCCCGCAGCATCGCCAATGCATACGCTTTCAGATGTATCTAGGTTTTGTCCAATTTGACCGCGTAAGAACACTGTGCTGCCGCGTGCGACAACTGCTTGGCATAAGTCATTATCTAAATTTTGTTCTGGGTAAGTTGCTTTTGTATTAAAAGTTCTAATGCGTGTATGTTTCATCTGAAGTGTCCTCTGTTTACTACAGTTTCAGTATGAATCAATCACTTGTGAAGGCAATTTCCCTTTTCCGTGTTAGTGCTTCAAGTTTTCCTTACTAGATATATTTTATTAATTAGCCATATAAGATGTATTTTAAATCTTGAATATTTTTATTTTATAAAATTCACCACTGCATGAAATTTTTATTTTTTTATGTGATACATGCAGTGATACAAGATGTAGTCTTTTAAGTCGTAAAGAATTTATAAACTGGCAATAAAAAAGCCTTAAATCAATAAGATTTAAGGCTTTTTTTAATTTTGGTGGGATGGCGTCAATTGAACTCAGCTCATAACCTATTCATTCTAAAGCTATTTTATTAAATAAAAAAAATCTTTGACCCAATTTTGACCCAAATTAGATTTAGTGCATTGAATCACTTTTAAAATCTTATTCAAATCCAAATTCAGGATTTGAAGTGGCGTACTGATTATACCAACATCGAACACGCTATAAAATGATATATTATAACATATCATTTCTTTGATTTTCTTTTTTGATGTATCATTCTTTTAGATATATTCAGGGACAAGGTAATGTTTAAAATTATTGATGATTTAAAAAATAAATTAGATCAGCATCGTCCCCTATCACCTGCGATAGTAAAAAATTTACAAGAAGACCTTATTGTACGATGGACTTATCATTCCAATGCTATTGAAGGCAATACACTTACTCTATTAGAAACCAAAGTTGTACTAGAAGGCATTACTGTCGGTGGAAAAGCTTTACGAGAGCACTTCGAGGCAATTAACCATAGAAATGCCATTTATTACGTTGAAGACATTATTAGAAAGGAAGAACCTTTTTCTGAATGGCAAATTCGCAATATCCATCAACTCATTTTAAAGAATATTGACGATGATAATGCTGGCCGATATCGCCAGCAAAACGTATTGATTTCAGGTGCTACAACTACACCACCCGACTATACCCTACTCAATGATAAAATGGCTCAATTGATTGATTGGTATAACAGTGAAGCACATGCACTTCACCCTATCGAACGTGCTGCAAAAGTACATGCTGACTTTGTTGGCATTCACCCATTTATCGATGGCAATGGACGTACCTCGCGCCTCTTAATGAATCTTGAATTATTAAAAGCTGGCTATCCACCTTGTGTCATTACTGTTGAAAATCGATTAGCTTATTATGAAGCTCTTGATCAATGGATGGCTTATGGGAAAACTGACGCATTTAACCACTTGGTTTCCGATGCGGTACTCGAAGGATTTAAACCGTATCAAGTTGTTTTAGGAATTTAGGGGGACTCTGTCTTTCAAAGCTTTGTGCAACAAAGCCCTTAGCTTTTAAAACTTTAGTAAATTAGCTCTATAACATAAAAAAACCGATGTATAAACATCGGTTTTTTAATTTTTTATTTAGTTATGCAGGCGTAGCTAGATTTGCGACTTTAAGTAAGCTCACTTGGTCCTGTTGTCTTTGCATAATAATTTTACCATTACGCACACTTAAAATAGCTTTTACTTGATTAGCAACAACTTCATAATCATTTTTAGCCGGCATAATTATAAAACTGGCAGGACGTCCGACCTCAATCCCGTATTGATCCCCTAAACATAAAGTCTTGGCTGAATTATCTGAAACAAAATCCAAGCAACGTTGTAAGTCTTCGTAACCCAGCATATGACAGATATGTAAGCCAGCATCCAGAATACGAATAATATTACCGTTTCCTACTGGATACCAAGGATCACGAATTGAATCCTGAGCAAAACAAATATTCATGCCTGCACGGTCAATTTCTGGTACACGGGTCAAACCTCGGCGCTTTGGATAGCTATCAAATCTTCCTTGCAAATGAATACTTTCTGTAGGGCACGAAATAAAGTTAATTTTAGAACGTTTTAGTAAGCGGAATAACTTGTAACAATAGGCATTGTCATAAGATCCCATCGCTGTAGTATGGCTAGCTGTTACACGTTCCCCCATACCTCGTACGTGTGCTTCATCTGCCAAAACTTCCAAAAAGCGAGATGCTGGATCATCAATCTCATCACAGTGTACATCCACCAGACAGTTATATTTTTCAGCTAAATCCATCAAGAAATGAACTGAACTTACACCTTTTTCACGGGTATATTCAAAATGTGGAATGCCACCAACTACATCAGCACCAAGCTTTACGGCTTCCTCCATTAAAGTACGACCATTTTTAAATGACTCAATACCTTCTTGTGGAAATGCTACAATCTGCAAATTCACTTTATCTTTGATTTCTTCTTTAACTTCAAGCATAGCTCGCATTGCAGTTAAGCTTGGATCAGTGACATCGACATGTGTACGCACATGTTGAATACCATGCTCAATGAGCATATCTAGCGTTTTTAAAGCACGTAGTTTAGTATCTTCAAAAGTGATCGTGGCTTTACGTTGCCCCCAACGTTCAATCCCTTCAAAGAGTGTACCTGACATATTCCACTCAGGCTCACCCGCAGTGAGTACAGCATCTAAATGAATGTGTGGATCAACTAAAGGAGCCATGACTAATTGTTGTTGTGCATCGATAGTATCTACATCAACTGTTTGAATGAGACTAGCCTGTTTTTCAATGGCTTCAAAGATGCCATTGTTGTAAGTAATACTAAATAGCCCTTCTTGTTGACGTAAAACTGCATTGATAATTTTCATGTTGGTTCCTTTTAAAATAATTAATGACTCATGTGCCAGATCAGTAATGCCATTGAAGCATTTAGACGGAAATTTGCCTCAGTTAAGACCTGATTTGTCAGTGATTCAATTTTTTGAATCCGTTGGTTTAAGGTGTTTCTATGGATACCAAGTCGTTTGGCTGTATCATTTAAGTTGCCATTTTCTTTAAGCCAGGCATCTAACGTTTCGAGTAGTACAAATGGATGCTTTTTATCGCTAATGAGAATACCCAAGGTTTCATGCATGAATTGCTGCAATACGCTTTTGTTCGGAATCGCTTTTAAAAGTTTTAGCACCCCCAAATCACGATATTGGCAAATACTATTTTTCATCTGCATTTCAAAAGCAATTTCCTGAGCTTGGGATGCTTCCCAAAATCCTCGTTGAAATGCCACTGCAGAATTCACTTCATTTGAGAACCCTGCAAAGACCTTAAGTTTATTATCAAGTTGACTCATTTGATCGATCACTTCTATGAGTGATTTTTTCCACGCATCGATATCATGATCATCAAGGTTGAGTACCAAACTAAACTGATCCCCCTGACGGATGACTGGAATTTTCTGCTTCCACTGTTTGGACCATTTTTCCAAGGCTTCATAACACTGTTGTTTAATTCTGAAAAAATAATTTTCATGCACAGCATTAGTATCGGTATGAAACAAGGCATGAATATTGTGTAAGCGCAGTACTGTAATCACATGACGTCCAAGTAAGTTAATTTTTAACTGTTTGGCACGAAGTTGAATTGTCTCTACCGATGGAAAATCCCCTGTCAGTAATTGAGAGATTACATCTTCACTCGATTTTTTGACTTGAGAAAACTGAACTAGCTGTGTACCAATCGCATGCGTAACTTCAACCATCTTCAAACTGTAAGGTTGCTCAATTAACGGTAAACCAAGCTCATTTGCGCGTGAAATAAGTTTAGGTGGAATTTCATGGATATATTCCTGACCTGTCATAATGACAAGCGCAGCTACATTTCGTTCATATGCCTGTTCAAGTAAACCTAAGAGATTATTTTCATCACGGGTATAGTTGATTCCCGTAACAAATACAATCTCTCCACCCTCAATCCATTCAGCGATTCCTTCATTTTCTGCTACATAGAACCAGCGGACAGGCCGATGAATATTTTCTGTTCCACCACATAATTTTAGTGGATAAAGTGAAGGTAGATTCAGGATATCTTGAACGGTCATATTCATCGCATTACTCCACTGCATCTACTTTATTTAAGACAGATGATTCCTGACGTAATGGGAATAAATAATTCAACACACTATAAGTGGTACATGCCACCACAATACCCACAATAGGTGCAATCCATGGTGATACATAGGCAACAATTGCGCCTGTGAAATAAGCAATCAAACCAATCCAGTTAAAATTAGGAATATTTGCTTCAGCTAATAATGGATATTTTCCTTTATGGCGAATCCAGTAATCCGCCATGATCACACCACCAAGTGGAGGAATAATTGCGCCAAGGAGTAATAAGAACGGAATCAATAGCTCATACATACCAGCAGCAGCTAAAATGATCCCCGCAACAGCAGCTACAAGCACCATGGTTTTACGGCGTTCACTTCTTACCATATGGCAAGCAGCAGTTGAAACACTATAGATTGCTGGGCCTTGGATCGTCCATAAGTTCAGGCAAAGCATCACTACTGCAGCAATAGATAACCCTTGTAAAACTAAGACCTCTACAATATCGGGTTGTTGATAAACGATTGCCATCCAAGCGCCAGCTAGGACCATTAGACCATTACCAATTACAAAGCTCACTAGACATGCCCAAATCGCGATTTTTCCGCTCTTGGACATGCGCGTCCAATTGGTAATTTGTGTTGCACCACTGGCAAAGGTACCAAATACCATGGTAATGGCTGTTGCGAATGTGAGTGTTTCTGTCGGTTGAACACTAGTTAAACCAGTCCATCCACCAATTTCTTTGGTCGCTAAGACAATAGAAGTAACGAGCAAAATAAACATTAAAGGAATCGATACACGGGATAGATATTCAAGTCCTTTAAAGCCGACAATTGCTGTAATGGAAAAACCGAGTCCAAATAGCACCATCAAAGGAATGAGTAAACTGTCAGAAAATCCTAATATTTTTCCAAGTGAAATCGCCAGAGTTGCTGTTCCCCAAGCAAACCAGCCTAATTCAGCAAAACCTAAAATAAAGTCTGATAATTTACTGCCCCAGTTGCCAAAGCAGAAACGTCCCATTAGAACTGTATTTAAGCCACTACGTGCAGAAATAAATCCCAAGGTCGCGGCATAAGCTCCTAATAGCAAGTTGCCTATGGCTACAATCCACAAAATATCAGTGAACTCAAAAGCTACCCCAATTTTTCCACCAGCAAACATAGTTCCTGTGAAAAAAGTAAAACTAAATAACACTAAGGCTATTGGGAAAAAGCCTTTACGTTGTGAAAGTGGTGTTTCTGTTAAAGGCGACTCTGCATGCACGCTCATATTCAACACTCCTACTATTCAATTAAAATCCTTGAGCGCTGTATTGCAAGAGCTATGCCAATTTTTTAATGCTTAAATTTATGTAGGTTAAATTGTTAAATGTGGGCAATTTGCACATATTTTTACTTTTCATGCAGAGTAAATGGGTAAACTACTGTGCTTTAATAACATTCAGTGATTTTATTTTGTGCATTTTAGAAACTGTAAATATTACAGAACATGCCGATATTAACAGAGATGGATCCGGAAATTTGAACAACTCCTATAAGTGATATTCTGCTCCCCAAATGATGTTATAAACCTCAATATATGGAGTATTTTATGGCACGTAGACCAAAAAGAAATCATTCAAACGACTTTAAGGCTAAGGTAGCACTTGCTGCGATCAAAGCAGAAAAAACACTTGCTGAATTGAGTTCTGAGTTTGATGTTCATCAAAACCAAATTATTGACTGGAAAAATCAATTAATCTCAGCTTCCTCGCAAGCTTTCGATCAATCAAAAGCTCCATCAGCCCCCCCATTGATCTTAAAAAGTTACATGCAAAAATCGGTGAGCAGGCATTAGAAATTGATTTTTTAGAAGGTGTGTTGAAGAAACTGGGCCGCTTCAACCACAAAAGTTAATCGATCACTCACTTCAGATTTCAGTATCTAAACAAGCTAAGTTACTGAAAGTCTCTCGTGGTTGTTATTATTATCGCCCAAAACCTGTTAGCTCATCAGATCTCAAGCTGATGCGATGTATTGATGAATTACATATGCAATATCCTTTTGCAGGCAGTCGTATGATGCGTGATTTGTTGAATCGTCAAGGGCATCATATAGGACGACGTCATATACGTACTTTAATGAAGAAAATGGGTATTCAGGTGTTATATTGCAAACCAAATTTAAGCCAGGCTAATCAAGCTCACCGTAAATATCCATATCGACTCAAAGGATTGGCCATTCAGCGCAGTAATCAAGTGTGGTCTACGGATATAACGTATATCCCTATGGCAAAAGGCTTTGTTTATTTATGTGCTGTGATTGATTGGCATAGCCGCAAGGTACTTGCGCATAGGGTATCGATTAGTATGGATGGTAAAGGTCGATGGGTTGATAATGTGATGGTTGAACGATTATGGCGGAGCGTTAAATATGAAGAGGTGTATCTCAAAGCTTATAGCAGTGTCACAGATGCGAAAAAGCAATTGAGTGCATATTTTGAGTTTTATAATTTGAAACGACCTCATTCGAGTCTAGACAAAATGACACCAAATGAATTTTACAATGATCAGCTACCCCAACAAAACAAGGTGGCTTAACTAGAGCGGAATATCACTTATAAATACGCTTTTAGTTGTTCAAACATGTGGGACCACCTCTGAATAGTGTGATCCGTCAATCAAGAAAAGAAAAATCTTTTCTTCCGATGATTCTGTGAAGAAAGAAGTAATTTACTTCGTAACATTAAATCCTGCTAAGAAATAGACATTGCCAATCTTATGTGGCATTACTACTCATGACTTTAAGCAATGAATTGATTTACTATTCATTTCGATGGTTGATTAAATGATCATTTATAAAAAATCGGACTTACACAAAATGAGTTACAGACTCTAATATCACCCTCACTTTAAGTGGCATAAGTTATATTACTGCTTTTATCAGACTTATGCTGCAATATATGAGTGTAGGACAGTAGGCTTTTTTACCTCTGTCGCTATATAGCCATAAGTAGTTATGGCACCCCAATCTTCAATTTTGAAAACTAGTTCTCAGCCCATTAAATAGCGTCATTATTTAGTTCTGCTGGTTAAATTCAATCCTAACCATAAGACCACCAATAGCATTTGTCCGACGTAACTCAACTTTTCCGTGATATAAATCGACAATTTGCTTAACAATCGATAAGCCGAGACCACTACCAATAATGACACTGTTCTGATTCACCCTATAGAATCTTTGGAAAATCAGCGGTATTTGTGCTTCATCCAAACCAATTCCATTATCCTCAATCTGCACAAAGCTATAATTTTTAACACAGCCACAACTGATTTTTATGACACACGGGCGTTCATAACTACGATAGATGATGGCATTCTCTAAAAGATTACGGAGCATAATTTCCAATTGATCCATTTGTGCCATGACCAGGGCCGACTCCAGTTGTAACTGTAATTCAATCTTTGCCTGACGAAGCTGAAAATCCATCATCGCAAGGGTACTTTGAATCACATTAACGAGATCAACCGAGCCTTGAGCTTGATGAGCATCGGGTTCAATCCGTGCCAAGGTTAGTAACTGCGTAATCATTCGCGAGGTTTTATCAATGCCAATCATGATGTCCTCAGTTGCTTCTCGCGCCTCCTCGGTAGAACGTGCGCTCTGCAAAACTTGTGCATGCAGGCGGATCGCAGCTAGAGGTGTACGTAACTCATGAGCTGCATTTGAGGTGAAACGTTTTTCACGTTGCAAACTTTCTGCAATTTCACTCAATAATGTATTTAATGAATTCACCAAAGGTTCGATTTCTTTGGGTACGACAAGATTAATAGGTTTTAAATGCTCAATCGACTGCTTTTCCAAGTTTTGACTGATGCTGAACACAGTAGAAAGATGGCTGCGTATGATCTGTAAAATCAGCCAGGACAGTAATGGTAAAAAAAATGCTGAAATCCCTATTAAAAATAACAACATATCTCTCTGAATATCCTGACGGATCGTCCAAACCTGTGCAATTTGTACTTGTATAGTGTGGGTGCTGTCCCAAACCGAATAACTGCGATAGGTTTTATTACGAATCTGAATCCAGCCAAAGTTGGCTTGCTGGACAAACGGATGTGTGCCAATGCCAACCGAACGATAAATCAACTTGCCATTACGATGCCAGATCTGGAATATAATCTGATTATAATGCTCCCCTTGAGCTTTCTCGATGACCGTATGATCCGGGATTCGCCCCGCCAGTGAACTTGAAGTAGTCGAAAGTAAAGCATGGGCTGTTTCAGCCAGTGATTTATCAAAAATATTATTCGCGGTACGCTGCATTCCCCAGTAAATACAACCTAAACTACCCACCCACACACTGGCGGTGATGACCATTAAAATAAATGATAGACGTCTGGTCAGTGAATAACTGCGAATGAAATTGGCCATTAATAATTTTCATCCATAATATAGCCAAAACCCTGCACTGTACGGACAATGTTTTTCCCAAGCTTGCGCCGTAAATTATGAATATAGACCTGGATCACATTACTGCTTACATCCGCATCATAGGCATAAAATGAGTTTTCTATGCTCTCCCGTGAAATAATCCGGCCACGGTTAAGGATAAAGAGTTCCAGCAAGTGAAATTCTTTCTGAGTTAATTCAACTTCAGTTTGATCTCTCAGTACCTGTTTGGTCGCTTTATTAACTGCAATATTGCCAATCTGAATCAAATCACTCACTTCACCTGAAATACGGCGCAATACCGCTTGAATCCGTGCAATGACTTCATACAAATCATATGGCTTAACTACAAAATCATCTGCTCCTGCATCCAAACCTGAAATACGCTCCTGAATTTTATCCTGAGCAGTCAGAATAATAACGCCTACTTTATTCTTTTTACGGCGCAGTGACTTTAAAACTTCCAATCCATTCCGGTCTGGCAAACCTAAATCAAGCAAAATAAACTGATAATCATAACTCGCCAAAAAATGATAGGCTTGCTCTGCTGTGGTGGCGATATCGACCACAAAATTTGCATGATCTAAGCCCCGTGCTGTCGCCTTAGCCAGTAAGGCATCGTCTTCAACTAACAATATTCTCACGTCTGAGCTACCTTCTCATTCTGCTACTTATAAGCCTATATTTATTTCTGTGAAAGCGGCAGGTACTCTGGCCCAAGAAAGACAGAACACCAACCGAATAATGATCATACAAGGCATTGATATATCAGCACTCTACTATTTTACTCTGCCTGATGATCCTCATGTAAAGGCCATAACTGATGCGAATTCAGCAATAGTAAACTCAAGCTTTCTGCATAATCAATTTTGGCTTGATCAATTCGACCGCGCGCATCAACCAGTTGCTGTGAATGAAGTAACAGTTCATTTAAACTCAATTCACCAAGCTTATATGCTTTTTGCATCAATCCATGTTGTTGCTGTAACTGTGCCAAATTCTGTTGAGCCTGCTCACTCCGTACAGTTGCCGACTCCATCTGCGTAAACCAGTATTGCGTTTCCTGACGCAAACGGTTTTCTACTCGTCCGATCTCAAAATTGGCCTTTTGAGCTTCCGCCATGGCCATACCAGAAGCTATACGCACTTGCCGACTGGCGAGTGGAATTGAAACGCTCACACTCATCAAGTTTTCAACGCCAGACTGTTCACGACTATAGCCCACTCCGACCGTAGGATTAGGTACCCGATTGAGTTGCTCTCTTTTGACTAATGCATCTTGCTGTGCTGCCTGTGTTTTAACCAGCTCAAGCTCATGGTTGGCAGACAAAACCTGCTGTATCCATTCAGTCTGTGTATATTCGAGTGGTCGAATTTTGATGACATCACTGCTCCAGTGTTCTGGAATATTTCCCTGATAATCACGTGACAATAACTGCTGTGCTTGATAGTAAGCTGTTTTAGCCTGCATATATTGCTCTTCGATTTGCCGCGATTCATTGCTAAGTAGCATCAGTTCCAGTCGTGGGGCATCTCCAGCACGAATACGCTGCTGGGTCATTTGCATATAGTGCTGTATTCTTGCTTGCTGTTCCTCTAAACGCGTCAATTGCAAAGCACTGCGCATATATGCAAACCACTGATTTAGCAAATTTTTGGCAACTTCATGTTTGGCATCTTCATATTTTAATTCCGCAATACTCATCCCTCGTTGCGCCAAATCCTGATCCAGCTCGTATTTGCCAGGCAAACGAATCTGCTTTTCAATACCAAAGCTCGGCTCATAACTATTGGACTTTGTTTGACCATCCTGGGCGTTGCTGTTACGAAGCTGCATGCCTGCACGCACGGTCCAGGGATGGCCCAGTTTTAGCCCCTGTCCTGCAAAATTGGCATAGTCCTGGTCCGAAACTGCCGATCGAACAGTTGGATGCTGTAACAAGCTCTGTTTGACCGCATCGAGTTGCGGCAAGACTTGATCCAAAGCGGGTTCCGCGGATACGACAGAAGTCATCATCACACAACAGCCCAAGCCCAGTAAACGTAAGGCTTTACCCAGCAAACGGGGTTGAGTCGCTATCTCTGGTTTCATTCGTTCACTTCTCCTTGACCAGCATAACCCGATGTTATGGTTGGTAATACCCAATAGAAACAGTCACTTGATTTAAATTTCTTTTGGATATGGGCTAAAACTAAAGGTACAGTTGCGAGGGGTAAAATCAACAGAATCAAATTACGCTCAGTTGCACCCCGAATTTTTTCTTGAATGTTGCGATAATGTTGGCGGCTGCCGAAACCTTGTGCCGGGATACAGGTACATCCTGTCACAATCTCGGGAATAAGCCATAAATGGCTCATTAATTCTTCCGCAATATCACTGGAGATGTTGATAGAGAGTTGGCACATTTCAGACATGAGTATCTCGCACTAAACCAAATTGTTTGAACAAGTTAGGAAGTAAAATCAGCGTCAGTAAGGTGCAGGAAATTAATCCCCCAATCACCACGATCGCCAATGGACGCTGAATTTCAGCACCTGGCCCAGTGGTAAAGAGCAAGGGAATTAAACCCAAAGCCGCGATACTTGCAGTCATCATTACTGGACGTAAACGTCGCATCGCCCCCTCACGAACCACTTCTTCAATTGCAACGCCGCGTGAAATGAGCTGGTTAAAATAACCGATCATCACCAAACCATTCAGTACGGCAATCCCCATTAATGCAATAAACCCAACAGAAGCAGGTACCGATAAATATTCACCGGTAATGGCTAAGGCTACGACTCCCCCAATTAAAGCAAAGGGAATATTCACAAAAACCAGTACTGCCTGACGAACAGACCCTAAAGTTGTAAAGAGCAGGAAGAAAATCATGGTCAACGCTGCAGGGACAACCAGCATCAGACGCGCTGCTGCACGTTGTTGATTTTCAAACTGTCCACCCCATTTCAATGAATAGCCGGCCGGTAATTTAACTTTCTGGGCAACCTGCTGTTTTGCTTCCTCGACAAAACCAACCAGATCCCGGTCACGCACATTGGCACGGACAACGGACATTCTTGAAGCATTTTCCCTGTCAATTTTGACGACGCCTTCAGTCTTGACCATTTCTGCTAAAGAGGACAACGGTACAGCCGCTGAGTTTGCAACAGGTAAATTCATGTTCGCGAGGGCAAAACTGGATTGTCCCAGACGTGGATCACCTTTCATCATCAATGGAACTGGTCGCCCCTGTTCAATAATCGAACTAATCTGCTGCCCTTCAATGAGCATTTTGAGTTGTGCCTGTATGCTCTGACTATCTAACTGATTGCGGACAGCCATATCACGACGAATACGTAATTCCTGATATTGCACCCCAGAATTTTCCAAAGTCATGACATCTTCACTGCCTTTGATCCCTTGTAGAACGGTAGAGATTTGCTTAGACAGCTGATTCAGCTGATCTAAATCGGTACCAAAAATTTTGACGGCCAAATCTCCACGTACACCCGATAACATTTCTGAAGTCCGCATTTCAATCGGCTGACTAAAGGTGAGATTGACCCCAGGAACATCGGCCAATACATGGCGAATTTTGGCTAAAATCTGCTCCTTACTTTGTCCCTGCCACTGATCTTGCGGTTTCAAAATGACAAAGCTATCGGTTTCATTTAAGCCCATAGGGTCAAGGCCCAGTTCATCCGAACCGGTTCTTGCCACAATGCGGGCCACTTCTGGAACTTGTTTTAGAATTCTTCTTTGAATGTCCAGATCAAGTGCAATCGAATTTTGCAGGCTGATCGATGGCATTTTTTCCAGCTGCAATATGGTGTCACCTTCATCCATGGTTGGCATAAAGGACTTACCAATGAGTGGAAAAATGAGTGCAGCAACCACCAAAGCACCTCCGGCCAAAGCATAAACACGTTTCGGATGGACCAAACTTGCATTTAACACCTTGCTATATGCCTGTTCCAGCTTAGCAACAATATACGGCGTGTGATGTGCTTGAGATTTTAAAAAATAGGAACACAGCACCGGAATAATCGTTAATGAAAAAATCAGTGAGCTCGACAATGCAAAGACAATGGTCAGTGCCACTGGAGAGAAAAGCTTCCCTTCCAGACCTTGCAACGTCATTAACGGAATGAAGACCAGCATAATAATGATCATTCCTGCAGTCACCGGCACCGCCACCTCACAAACTGCGCGATAAATGACATTCAGCGGGGGTAAAAACGAACGGTGTTTGGACTCGTGTGCATCTGCCAGTTGCATTTCGATATTTTCAACCACCACAACCGCCGCATCGACCAGCAAACCAATGGCAATGGTTAAACCACCCAATGACATCAGGTTGGCACTTAATCCAAACTGACGCATCATTAAGAAAGTACTCAACGCAGATAAAGGTAAAATCGCGGCAACCACCAAAGCGGCTCTTAAATTGCCTAAAAACAACAGCAATAAAATCAGGACCAATACAATCGCCTCGACCAAGGTTTTACTCACGGTATGAATGGCACGATTCACCAGTTCACCACGGTCATAAAAAGGCTTGATCGTAACGCCCGGGGGTAAGTTTTTCTCAATGTCATGCAAATGTTCACGCACACTTTGCACAACCTGACGTGCATTGGCGCCTTTTAAGGTGAGGACAATCCCTTCAACAGCTTCACCCTGACCATTTTCGGTTACCGCTCCGTAACGGGTAAGGGCACCGGTATGAACATCGGCGACATCCTTCACTTGCACCAGCGTCCCCTGATGATTGGAAACAATAATCTCACCCAGCTCTTGTAAATTGGTGACACGACTATCGCTACGAATCAGTAATGATTCTCCATTTTCATTCAGACGCCCTGCACCGTCACTTGCATTATTTAATTCAATTGCTTGTTTTAACTGATCAAGAGATAGACCTCTCGATGCCAGAGCATCCAGGTTAGGTGTCACTTCAAAGGTACGTGCCAAACCACCCAGGACATTGACATCCGCTACCCCTTCAATTTTTCTGAGCTGTGGACGGACGACCCGATCGAGCAAGGTTCGTTTTTCCATATCACTCATAGGACCATGTAAAGTGAACATAAAAGATTCACCTAATGGCGTCGTCATAGGCGCAATCCCGCCAGAGGCATTGCCAGGCAAAGCTGACATGACTCCAGTCAAACGCTCATTGACCTGTTGTCGGGCCCAATAAGGATCTGTCCCTTCTGCAAAATCCAGGGTAATGATTGCAATAGCATATTTAGATTGTGAACGTAGTACAGTTTGATGAGGGATTCCCAACATTTCCTGTTCTATCGGTACCACAATACGGCTTTCCACCTCTTCTGGCGTCATGCCAGGAGATTTCATCACAATTTGAACCTGTGTGCTTGATACATCGGGAAAGGCATCAATCGGCAATTTGGTAAATGCCAAATAACCCGCAACACTGATTGCCATACCCAATAACAGCATTAGGATTCGTTGACTCAGTGAAAATGCAATAATACGTTTTAACATGTGCCTAACCTCAATTCACCGCAGTGCTACTGCTGGCAGGTGGTGCCTGCTCTGCACCGAAACCTGACCAAACGGCTTTTAGACGTTCGACACCCCGCACAGCAACTTGAATTCCAGGTTTTAATGCATTTCCAATCACATGACTTTGCTGCTGGTTCGCCCCCACCAGTTCCACAGGCGTTGCCACGAAACCATTTTGATTCTTGATAAAAATGAAGTGCTTGTTATCTTTTAAAGTTAAGGCAGCACTCGGTATTACCCATGCGGTTTTTGTTGTCGGGTTATGGCTTTGAATATTCGCTTTAACAAACTGTTGTACTTTTAAACAGTTATCCTTGGCCTGCATTTGGACTAGAACATTTTGAGATTGCGTATTGCCTGAAAGTGCTGGTGCAATTTGTTGTACCTGCCCGGTAATTTCACACCCCTCAACTTTGACCAAATCGCCAATCTGGATATATTTGCTATCCGCTAAAGGGGCTTGCAGCATTAATTGCAAAGGTAGATCACTATTCACCAACTGGCCCAGTACTGCACCGGTTTCTACATACTGACCTGCAGATACCTGTAAACTTTCTACACTGCCTCTGGCTGGACTTTTGACATACACTACGGAATTCAGTCCCTGACTGCTACTTCCTCCCATAAACTGCAACATGCGTTGCTTGGCACTCAAATCAATATTCAGTCGTTGCACTACATTCTGGGCTTCCTGTACACGTTTTTCAGCAATAATCCCTTCAGCATATAAACTGCGTTCACGTGCCAAATTTTGGCTGGCCAATTGCAGTTGTGCACGAATTTGTAAAATTTCATTTTGAATCTGAATTAAATCAGGGCTATGAATGGCCAGTACAGGACTGTGTAAACCCACTTCTGCTAAAGGTTGCACTAGTACCTGTTGCACTATCCCCGCTACAGGACTGGTTAAAACCACTTTACTTTGAGGTGACCACTGCGCTTGCCCCTGCAAAGTCAGTGCGAATTGTACATCTCTTGTCGCTTGTCCTAAAGTTTGTAATTGAATACCTGCTTGTTGAATCTGTGTGGGCGAAATTAAAATCTGATTACCAGACACATCTATTGTTTCTGTTTCATTGGCGACTACATTTTGTGTCTTTGATTTTTCCGTTTTATTTTTATTTAGTAGTAAACTGCTGCCCCACCAAATTCCTAAAATCACCAAGGCCAATGTGCAAATACTGAGAAATATTTTATTATTTCGTAATACACCCACTTGTTGACTCACTGATCTACCCTCAAAAATATTTTCTCTCAGGATAAATTTAAGTTCTTAAGATCTAATTAAGTTTGGAAATCCAATTTTTTCAGGATCTAAAGGGTAATTTCCACTTAAGCATAATATCTCGGTTATTTCTAAAGAGCAGATGAAGGCGGAAAAAGAAAACCATATCCCCCCTTATCTCGATAAGCAATGAGTTTGCTTAAATCAATTCAAGAATATACTCAGCCACAAAGTTTCATCTGCGTTAAAGGGCCAGTTAATAAATATCCCTACAATGTCGTGAAAATACATTCATCTACTTTACTTTATAAATTTTAATCATTATTTTTTTAGAGCAAAATTAATCATGCACGATTTCAATCTGAATTAATTCAGATTGAAATCAATTATTTTTATTTTATCCTAAAAATTATTACGCTGGATTAAATCAAAACTATTAAATTAATATCGCTTATACTTTTAATAAATAGTAATTCTGCTACAATCTAACCATCTTACTTGGATAATTGAGACAATCTAAGTGATCATGGTTTTAGGAAGATTGCTCGCATTCTCAGCAATCTTGTTACAGATTGCTGTTTTTATACAGCCTTTGCTTCCAGAGAAATATCAAATTTCTCCTGTCTGTGAAACTATTGTCCATGCACTTCAATTAGATACTTCTTACCATAAGCATAGCTCAGATCATTCTACGCATAATCACTCTCATCAAGAGCTGGATTTAGCTAATCATGATACTGAAAAGCTTAATCATGCAAATCTTGAACAAAAAACTTCATCTAGCCATCATCACGATGCAAATCATCAATGTCAGTACTGTGTTGTTTACGCACATGTCGTTCCACTACCAGACATGGGTGTTAAAGAAGTAGTCGTGAGAATTCAAGTTCGGTTATTAGCTTTTAAAGAAGCTTTCTTTCATATCTTCTTTCTTTTAAAGCAATTATTTCTGATCCCTCAAGGTCGAGCACCTCCTTGTCTCTTTTGCTGTCTAAATTTATTGGCAATTCCTTATTGTTTTGAAATTTAATTAGTTGAAGAGACTAATCGCTATGTTATTACTTTTAAAAAATGCACGTATCTGTGTAGGCACACTCATATCAGAGCATATGCAATCTAGAGCATGCTTCGGATGTGGAGAGTTGCTATGACCTTAGGTTTTACGGCACTTGAGTTAGCACGTATTCAGTTTGCATTCACGGTGTCATTTCATATTATTTTCCCTGCGATTTCTATTGGGCTTGCAAGCTTTCTTGCAGTTTTAGAATGGCGATGGCTTAGAACAAACGACTCTATTTATCATGATTTATTCAAATTCTGGGTGAAAATATTTGCATTATCATTCGGTATGGGTGTCGTTTCTGGTGTCGTGATGAGTTATCAGTTTGGTACAAACTGGAGTGAATTTTCTCGATTTGCAGGAGGCGTTACAGGCCCGTTACTGAGCTACGAAGTTCTAAGTGCTTTCTTCTTAGAAGCAGGATTTTTAGGCATTATGCTTTTTGGATGGGGGCGTGTCGGTAAAAAAGCACACTTTTTTGCCACACTGATGGTCGCCATCGGTACATGTATTTCAATGTTCTGGATTTTGTCTTCAAACAGTTGGATGCAGACACCACAAGGCTTCACGATTGAAAATGGGGTTGTTGTACCTCAAGATTGGTTTGCTATTGTTTTTAACCCATCCTTTATCTATCGCTTATTCCATATGGCACTTGCAGCCTTTTTAGTAGCTGCTCTTCTTGTTGCTGCTACTGCTGCGTGGCACTTGCTCAAAGGCCGTAGAGATGCATTAGTCAAAACATCATTTTCAATGGCGCTTTGGTTAATCCTTATTTTAGCCCCCCTCCAAGTTTTTATTGGTGATGCCCATGGTTTAAATACCCTAAAACATCAACCAGCCAAACTTGCTGCTATGGAAGGCCATTGGGAAACGAACCATGAGCATGGGATGCCCTTATATTTATTTGGTATTCCTGATATGCAAGAAGAACGCACGAAATATGCGATTGCAATTCCACATTTAGGAAGCCTAATTTTGACCCATTCCATGAATGGGACGGTGAAAGGATTAAAAGATTTTGCACCTGAAGATCGTCCAAATTCAACAATCGTATTTTGGAGTTTCCGTATTATGGTTGGGCTAGGCATGCTTATGCTCTTCCTTGCAGTCACGGCCCTATGGCTCAGAAAAACAGGCAGCCTCTATGAGAGTAAGTGGTTTCATCGCTTTGCAATCCTAATGGGTCCTTCAGGCTTCATCGCGTTACTCGCAGGTTGGTTCACCACAGAAGTAGGACGTCAGCCATGGATTATCTATGGCGTTATGAGGACAAAAGATGCGCTTTCTCCAGTCTCAGCAGAACAGGTGGGATTAACCCTCATTATTTTTGTGATCGTGTATTTTATTGTCTTTGGTGTAGGTATTTATTACATGCTCAAACTCATGCATAAAGGACCTGAGTTTTTACATAACACACCAGAAGAAATCGGAGGCGTTGGCCATTTTAAAACACCAATGCGCCCCCTGAGTGCTATTGATGAAAAAATTGATGATCAGGATCAAGGAGCATCTTTATGATTGATTTATCTTTAATCTGGATTGTCATTATTGCAGTTGGTGTTTTTATTTACGTGCTACTTGATGGCTTTGATTTAGGTATCGGGATTTTATTCCCCTTTATTAAAAATCAGCAAGAGCGTGATGTGATGATGAACACCGTTGCTCCCGTTTGGGATGGTAATGAAACATGGATGGTTCTAGGTGGCGCTAGTCTTTTTGCGGCTTTCCCTATTGTCTATTCAGCGGTTCTGTCAGCCTTATATTTACCTATCATATTGATGGTAATAGCTTTGATTTTTAGAGGCGTAGCTTTTGAGTTTCGTTTCAAAGCCAATCGAACAAAGTACATTTGGGATAATGCATTCATTTGGGGCTCTATTGTTGCCAGTTTCTTACAAGGGGTGATCTTAGGAGCTTATATTCAGGGTATTGATATTGTTGATAATCGCTACGCTGGTGGTGGCTTTGATTGGTTAACACCCTTTTCATTATTTACAGGTTTGGGTGTTGTAGTCGTTTATGCAGCATTGGGATGTGGTTGGCTCATCATGAAGACTGATGACCTACTACAAAAGCATATGTATAAATTAATGCCCAAGCTTTTGATTGGCTTATTGGTTATTTTCATTGCTGTCAGCATCTATACGCCTATCGCACATCCACAAATTGCTGAGCGCTGGTTTAATCCCACTCAATTGATTTATTTCAGCCCAGTCCCTTTGCTTGTTCTAGTTTGTACCTTTTTAGCGGTGCGCTCATGTATTAAGCAAAATGAAGCGATGCCTTTTATCTATACATTAGGATTAGTTTTTTTAGCATATTCAGGCTTCTTGATCAGTATTTTTCCTTACATTATCCCGCCCTCAATTACCATTTGGGATGCTGCCGCACCTGCCAATAGTCAGCTATTCGCACTGATTGGAGCACTGATCTTAATTCCAATCATACTTGTCTATACCGCCCTATCATACTGGGTATTCAGAGATAAAGTTCGTATTGGGGATGACGGTTATCATTAAAGGAATTCCTAATGAAATTATCTAAATTTCAATGGTTCATCTTGTTATGGCTAGTCGGTTTCTTAAGTTTATTGGTCATTGCTATGAGCTTTAGATTCTTACTTCAACTTGCTTATTAGGTCCTTAGAAAGAAGAGGATATTTATGCATCTACTTCAACAGCACCATGTGAATTTTAATCATGATTTCCCATATATCGTTAATTTAACATTAGCTCAGGAAATTATAAGAGCGCGAAAAAAAATGAATATTTCTCAACAACAGTTAGCATCTAAACTTGGCATATCTCCAAGAACGCTAGAAAGTTGGGAAAGAGGTGTTCGGCATCCTTCAAGTTCGGCGCAGGCTTTAATCAAACTGTTTATAAAGTCACCTCAGTTTGTATTGGAAAATCTTGCTTGAAAACAATTAGCTAGATTTGTGAATAGCTTTTATTAGTAACTTATAAATCATTATGAACCGATACATGACCATAAAAAGTGGTCGTATCGGTTTGGAGAAATATTTATGGTAATTGTTATTACATCACAAAACCGGCGTCATATTACTCCCCATGCGGGAAAATGTCGGAAATTCTGGAAATATGAATTAAAAGATGGAGAAGTGACTGACAAGCAACTTATTGAAGTTGAAAAGGAGCAATCCTTTTCCCAGTCTGGTGAAGTACTCGAAAAACTGCTGCCTATGGATATATTCGTAACTACGGGAATGGGCGATCGATTACGAGAAAAACTCAGAAATATTGGTGTTCATGTCATGGTAACAGCAGAAATTGAACCAGAACAATTTATCTGCAGTTTAATTTCAACCAAATAAAAGTCTGGATAGAAGCTGTAATTTATCATGAACAAAATAAGAAAACCCTGCAGATGCAGGGTTTTCTTATTTAATTTATTATTGTGAAGTATAAGAACCATCAACAGTATATTGACTGCCGGTCACAAATGAAGCTTCATCAGATAATAGAAAAGCCACTACCTGAGCAACTTCTTCTGGCTTACCCAATCGACCAACTGGATGAAGTTTCACTAATTCTGATTCCTCAAATTCTCCAATTAATGGGGTTTGGATATAACCAGGGTGAACGGAATTAATACGTATACCTTGATCAGCATACTCTAATGAAGCAGTCTTTGTTAGACCAGTCACACCATGCTTCGCTGCAACATATCCTGAAATGTTCTTTGTCCCGACTAAACCTAAGATTGATGCGGTATTAACAATTGCTCCACCACCTGACTTAAGTATTGCTGGAATCTGATAATGCAGCCCATAGAAAACAGCATTCAAATTAATATCGATGACTCTACGCCAAGCGTCAATACTCAACTCAGCAATCGGATTGACTTCACCTAAAATACCCGCATTATTAAATGCTAAATGCAGAGCCCCAAAGCTTTCCACGGCAAACTCAACAGCTTGCTTCATTTCTTCTGGATGAGATGTATCTGTTTTATTAGCAACAGCATGGCCGCCAGCAGCTATAATTTCAGCTGCAACTTTCTCAGCCGCATCAAGATTAATATCTGAAACAACAACTTTTGCCCCTTGTTGAGCAAGAAGCAGCGCTGTACTTCGTCCAATACCCGAACCTGCACCTGTAACTAAAGCCACTTTATTATTAAAACGTGTTGACATTGTAAACCTCTCTTTTTTATAAAATGAGCATGTGAGCCATACTCGTGCTTGAAACGTTTTAGACCCTATTTCTGCACTTGAATTGCAAATTGAACTACATGACATTTTCCGTTATGTAACTTGCCTTCATGACGTTCTTGTTCTCCCACATAAAAATGATAAAGATGATCATTTTTAAATACTGAAAGAAACGACATTGGATCGTACAAATAGTTAATATCTTTCGGACCACCGGTTTGATAATCAATCTGCTCTTTAGAATAAAGCTCTCCAATAAACCAGCCATTGTTTGTCAATGCTTGACGTATCCCAGTGAGAACATTGAATTGAGTATTTTCGTCAAAATGCCCATACACACACATCACATTTTGATAACACTCTCTTGGCCATTCGACATCATTGAGATCAATATTTCTAAGTGTGAAGTCAAAACCAGCTTGCTGGGCTTTTGCAGATAAGTGTTGCAAAGCAACTTTTGAGTAATCCCATATTTCTGCTGAAAATGAATCATTTTGCTGTTTCGCTTTATTAGCCAAATAAAGGATATTCCTCCCCTCACCCTCTGCTATAGCAAGAGTTTTTCCCACAATTGGAATCTGATCTGCTATCTGTTGAATAAAATGATTGGGCGAAATGCCATACAGATCCTGTGTTTGCGAATAAAGATTATCCCAATGCTGATTCATATCTTTTCCCAATGATTGAAAAAATTAAGCTGTGAATTCTTTAAATGCTTCCAATGCATTAGCGGCATACATCAATGAAGGACCGCCCCCCATATAAACTGCAACACCAAGCACTTCCTCTAATTCTTGCAATGTCATTCCCATTTTGACTAGGGTTCTGACATGAAAACCGATACATCCATCACATCGTGCTGCAACACCAATCGCTAAGGCAATCAGTTCTTTTGTTTTAGGATCAATAACACCATCTCGCATTGCAACTTGTGACAATTGATTAAAACTTTTCATTAAATCAGGAGAATCCTGCGCTAATGTCTTTAAACTGCCTGAAATATTTTGAGTTAATTCTTTGTACTTCATGATTTTCTCACTTGAATGTCCATAAACCTAAGTTAGACTTAAAATAGAAATCTAGTTATTTCTCTACTGGATAACCCTGCTCTAGCCATGCTTGGAATCCACCCTGAACAGATTTCACCTGAGTAAATCCCATATTCTGTAAAGTATCTGTAGCCAGAGCTGATCGGCCACCCGTCCCACAAATCAAATAAATCGGCTGATCTTTAAGATGTTCTAGTGCTTGCAAGGTATCGCAATGATGGCTCGCCACAGGATGCTGGTGAATTCTCATTTCTAAAACACCACGAGGATAATTCACGGCTCGGTCTATCGCTGCCGCCTGAAATTCATCCGGTTCCCGAACATCAATCAGAATGGTTTTATGGTTTTTCATGGCTTCAAGTAAGTCTGCGACAGTCACTTCTTGAATTCGGTTTTTTGCCATTGAAATTAATTGTTCTGCTGTTTTCATTACTCTTTACCTCTTCCGATCTATAGAAATCTGGTCTCTGATTAAATATTCATGTCTTTAAAATGCAGTTTTTAAATTTGGCTCTTATCTCTTGCTTGTATTAAGTTATGATGACTGTAGAAATTAAATAAAATGCTACGCTTATGACAGTTATGGCAAAAATCTTTTGGATTTGACTATTCTTAACTAAAGGTATCAAACTTCGACCAATCAACATCCCAGCCATGCAAGCTAAAACGAAAGTCAGCGTGACCGAAACGGGGTATTGAAAACCATCTAAAATATGAGCTGAAATACTGACACCACCTATCAGGAAAATAATCATCAACGAGGTCGCAACAATACTGCGCATATCAAGATCAGTTACTTTACTCAGTGCTGGAACAATCACGAATCCCCCACCTACCCCAAGCAAACCAGTCAATAAACCTGCCACGACACCAATGGTGCCGAGAGACAATGCAGTTTTCATGTTCCAAATCAGACGACCAGTTGTTTGGTTAACTTTACACAGCACACCTGTATGGTCATTCACTTTTTTAAAAAAAATCCGGTAAGCAACCACGAGCATGACTAAACTGAATGCCACGTTAAGCCATACAGGAGAAATTATTCCTCCCAGATGCACACCATAACGTGCTGAAGGAATGCTAATCAGTGCAATCCAAAGTGCAGCCCGATAGCGTACTATCTTCTTAAATAAGCCTTCAAATGTTCCAACCAAGGCAGATAAAGTGACTGCAAGCAAGCCAACAGGTGCAGCTTGTGCGACCGTCCATCCTTGACTTGCCATCAGTGCGGGTACGGCCAGAATGCCGCCACCAGCACCGGTTAACCCAAGCAAACCACCGATGACCAGACCTTCAAGTATTAGCATCCACATCGCTACTGCCCCCTCTATTACCAAACCAATTAAACAAAACTTGTTGTTTAATCTTAAAATTTGCCTATTTGAAGTAATTCAGTGGAAGTTTTAAATAAGAAACACCATTCTCTTCGGGTTCAGGGAATTGTCCTGCTTTCATATTGATCTGTATCGAAGGTAAAATCAGTTTGGGCATACTTAAACCCGCATCGCGCTTATTACGCATTTCAACAAAATCATCTTTGGTCGTGCCATGGTGAATATGGATATTCTGATTTTTTTGAGTATGAATATCCGTTTCACACATATAGGTATCGCGCTTTTCTGGCAAATAATCATGGCAGAGAAATACACGTGTTTTCTCAGGCAATTGATATAAGCTTTGTATTGAATCAAAAAGAATTGATGCGCTTCCCTTCGGGAAATCACAGCGTGCCGTACCATAATCTGGCATAAACAAAGTATCGCCCACAAACACGGCATCACCGATGACATAACTTAAGCAGGCTGGAGTATGTCCAGGAGTGGGGATGTTATATGCTTCGATTGAACCAATTAGAAATTGCTCATGATCATCAAACAAATAATCAAATAATTGTTGGGTATTCCACTGTTTGATATCCAAATAATAGATCGCAGAAAAGGTCTCTTGTACCGCAGCAATTCTCTTGCTCATGGCGATTTTTCCGCCTAATTTGGTTTTGAGATATTGTGCAGCAGTTAGATGATCGGCATGAACATGGGTTTCTAAGACCCACCCGACTGTTAAACCCTGCGCTTTGACATAGGTAATGATCTGATCGGCATGTGTGGTAGAAGTTGTGGCTGATGCAGCATCATAGTCCAGCACACTGTCAATAATTGCGCATGACTTAGTGGCTGGATCACTCACCACATAACTGAACGTATTGGTATCTTCATGAAAAAAATCTTTTACAACAGGTGAATTTGACATGATTAAGCTCCTGTCCACTTACGATGAAGCAAGATGCCTGCAAACATTGAGACAATAAAATACAGAACCTGATAATGCCCAAGACCAATCAAGGTAAAACTGGGTGCAGGACATATCCCAGCAATCCCCCAACCAATACCAAATAAAAGGCTGCCCGAGATCAGTTTAAAATCAATTTTATGATTGCTAGGTAATTCAATTGGTTCATTAAATACGGTTTTAGGTGCCTGACTGCGTACCACCTTTTGAAAAGGAATAATTGCAATCATAATCGCCCCAATCATTACAAAAGCTAGGCTTGCATCCCAATCACCAAACAAATCTAAGAAGTTTAGAACTTTTTCTGGATTGGACATCCCTGAAAGCATCAAACCTATAGAAAATAAACCGCCGAAAATGAAAGCAAGAAAATTCTTCATTTAGAAAGCTCCTGTGACATGGCGAATCATATAAACCGTAACAAATCCAGCGAACATAAAACTCATGGTGGCTAGAATAGAACGTTTAGATAAGCGGCTGATTCCACAAATGCCATGACCACTGGTACAGCCTGAACCTAGGCGTGTCCCAAAACCCACCAATAGCCCAGCAATGATCATCATCAACGGACTGGCATTCAATTCAATTTCTGGCTGAACAAATCGCCCATAAATGAAAGGTATAATGATCAAACCTGACATAAACCAAATAGCAGGTGTCTTAAATATCGTTTGAGGGTTTAGAATTTGTGCAACTAATCCACTAATTCCAGCAATACGACCATGTACATATAGGTAGCCAACTACAGCTGCACCTAGCAATAATCCACCCATAAAGGAAATCAAATAGTCATACATACAATTCAAATCACGCCAAACAATATATTTATTAATATTATATAATTAAATAATATACAAGTATTACTTTATTTTTTTGTATAATAATAAGATGATTTTTAGGATACGCTTATGAAAACCAATGAATTAAAAATGAAAATAGATCTTTCAAAAGTCGACCTTGTCACTGATTGTCTAAAAGTCTTATCGAATCCTGATCGTCTTAAAATTTTATGTGTCTTAATTGATGGTGAGCTGAATGTTCAACAAATCGAAAAAACCGCTCAGGTATACCAACCAACATTGTCCCAACAACTAACGATACTCAGAAAAAGTAAAATGGTATCGACACGCCGCGAAGGCAAACAAATCTTTTATCAATTTAGTGATATGAGAATATTACAAATCATGCAGACCCTATACGGCTTATATTGTATGAATGACATGGACTCGGACTAGAAATGTTAACTCCCTAAAAATATTTCACATTTGGAATAACAGACACTTCTGCTAACTTTTCAAGCAAAAAAGTCTGTTACTTTTTTTCAAATCAATTATCTGAAGATTGCTCTAAGTTCTCCCACTCAGGAAATGGATTAACCATAAGTTTCCACTGCTTGTATTTAGGGTTTCAAGTAGTGCATCACGGTTAATCCAAGCAAGCATTAAGACATCTTTACTTTGTCCATCTTGGGCAATGGCAGTGATTAGTCCATCCTTGTTCCAGGGAATAGCATCAATAATGCTTTTCAGTTCATAACATTGCCCCATCTTTCCTTGTTCAATGTCTAGAAAAACTGTTGAACCTACCATTGCCATGATCCCTGAGCGACTGCATCGTGAGCATGTAAACTTTCAGCATGGATGACTTTGAAGTTAAATCCTGAAATACCTGAGTAGTTGACAAATGCGTGGTATAAGCGGCGTAAAGCATCTTCACAGAACATTAAATTTTGACCATTTGCTAATGCGAATGCTTGCTCATCTACGCGTTTGACAGCTGTCTGAACAGGTGTTGTCAAGGCTTGTTCTGCATGTGAAATGAATTGCCGAATTGGAATGGACTGTAAACAAGGGTCTAAGTTAAAACGTAGCTGAGCAAAACTTCTTTGGCTGTGTGGAGTTGCTACAATCGCATCTGTTGTACCTAACCACGCCATAATTTCATCGGTATTTTGTGGATTTATTTTTTTTGTATCAATGGCATCTTGAAAGCTTTTTTGAATGAGGTCACGTGCTAAAGCAGCAGAACAAGGACAGGTTGAGGAATAGGTGATTTCTATTGCTAATTCTGCTTCAAAAGTATGCTCACTTAACTTACAGGATAAGCTAAATGGATAACTTTTCCAGCCCGATAGTGCGCTGACTAAAGCAGGTTGTTCTAAATTAAACTCCGCTTGAATATCAAGGCGGGCTTGTTGAGAGAGCTCAGTATGGCTCGCTAAAAAATCTTGAAGCGCTTGATAAATTTTACTTAAAGTTAGGTCAGGTAGGGCATGGAGTTCCAGCAGTCGAGTATACAGTCTAGACATATGAATACCTTTAGCCTGAGGATCATCTAAGCTGACATAGGCATTCACTTTACTTGCGCACAGTGTATTTTGAATGTGAATAGGTAAGGCGATATTCTCCATTCCGACCCAATCGAGAGGATAGGCATGCATATTCAGAAAAGGTTCAGATGAGACATCTGGGAGCTGCAAGGCATTCATAATTGAAAGTAAGTGTTAAGTGTTATGTTATAACATAACACTTAATAGGTGTTATTTCTAGTATGCTTGTGATAAGAACTGATAAATAGTCGATTTTTATTTTACTGAGTTGAATTTCTACAATATCCAAATAAGATCAGAGAATGTCCTGTGAGTTGAAAATCATGCTTTGTTGCAATATCTAGAAGCAATTTTTCAATTTCTTCATTCTTAAACTCAATGATTTGGTTTGTTTCTTGACAGACAAGATGATCGTGCGAAGTATTTTGCTTTATCTCAAATACAGCATGATTGTGATCAAAGTTATGGCGTTGAATAATACCTGCCATTTCAAATTGAGTTAAGACTCTATAGACCGTTGCCAGTCCAACATCCTCATCTTGCTCCAATAGTTTTTTATAAATATCCTCGGCACTCAGATGGTGAGGAATTGAGTTTTCCAATATTTCTAAAATTTTTATTCGCGGAAGAGTGACTTTTAGTCCTGCTTTTCTCAGGTCTTGATTGCTAATTGCCATATGTGTAATCCGTATTTGATAAAGGTGGGAAGGATGAATCTTAATAAGTAAACATCATTCATTATTGATTGAGTCTCCAAATTGTTTGGGTCTGGGTATCTTCTAAAAGGATGCCACTTTTAAGCAATTTCTGTCGAATTTGATCTGCTAAAGCATATTGTTTATTGCTTCGTGCTGTATTTCTTGCCAGAATCGCTTCTTGGATTTCCTGCTCGGAAAGGGGTGAATCTTGTTCACTAGCTGAGTGCTTTAATATTTTCTCAGGATCATACTGAAAAATATTTAGAATATTGCCGATCCAAAGAAGTAACTGATAATTTTTAATAACGTTTTCTGGGCTCTCTTCTTTTAAGGCTATGTTTAACTGCTTCAATAAGTCAAAACAAATGACGAGTGCTTCAGGGGTGTTAAAGTCATCATTCATGGCTTGGTTAAATTTTTGTATAAAAGGATTACTGTTTAGTTCTGTTTTAATAGCATCATCTTTTGATGTGATAAAGGGTTGTGCGTGGTAAATTGCTTGATAGAATCGAGACAATACTTTTTGTGTATCTTTTAAAATATGATCAGAGAAATCAATAGGACTCCGATAATGAGAACTAATCATTAATAAGCGAATGACTTCAGGATGATAAGACTTGAATGCATCGCGGATGGTGAGAAAATTACCTAATGATTTCGACATTTTTTCTCCATTGACATTGATGAAGCCTGTATGCAACCAGTAATTCACATATTTTTCTCCAGTTGCAGCTTCACTCTACGCAATTTCATTTTCATGATGTGGGAAAATTAAATCACCCCCACCGCCATGAATATCAAAATGGTTGCCAAGATGACACATTGACATTGCCGAACATTCAATATGCCAACCTGGTCGCCCATTTCCCCAAGGCGATTGCCAAAAAGGTTCATTGGGTTTTGAAGCTTTCCAGAGTACAAAATCAAAAGGGTGACGCTTTTCAGTTTCTATGTTGATGCGTTGGCTAGCGCCTGCTTGCATATGTGCTAATTTTCGGCCAGATAATCGTCCATAGTCAGGATAGCTTTCAATGGAAAAATAAATATCACCATTTGATGTTTGATAGGCGTATTTTTTTTGGAATAAGGTTTGGATAATAGTTTGAATATCTTGAATAGAATCAGTTGCTTTAGGTTCTGCATCAGGAGAGAGGCAGCCTAAAGTCTGAAAATCTTTATGCATTGCTTGAATAAAGTGATCCGTCAATTCGCCGATGGATTCGTGGTTGTCTTGTGCTTTTTGAATAATCTTGTCATCGATATCCGTAATATTACGAATGTATTTTACTTTCCAGCCCTGTGATCTTAAAAAACGCACAATCAAATCAAATGCAATCATGGTTCTGGCATGTCCAATATGACAGTAGTCATAAACGGTGATTCCACAGACATAGAGCTTGATCTCGTTTGCTACGATGGGCTCAAAGTGCTCTTTTGAGCGAGTTTCAGCGTTATAAACATACAAATCAGACATTATTTTTTCCTTATTAACCCTCTATAAATTGCAAAAAATTATTAAATAAAATCTCATTCCGCCTACTTAAATTAAGAAGAACAGCTTTTAAATATATTTGTTATGTTATAACATAACAAATACTGAAGCAATCTCAATAAGATTGAGAGCTGTGATATTAGGGTATAAATGAGTAATGAAACATTTTTTAATTTTCGGGGTACTTTTTTGTCTTATCGCATGTAGTCAAAAACCAATACGGCATTTGGTTTCGCAACCCTACTCTTCGGAAGAAGATGACACATTCAAACATAAATCTGTGCAGTCTCGTCCAACACTTCAGAAAATTATACCTGCTTCTTATCAGAACTGGTTATCTCAACCTTTTAATAAAAATCAAGTTCATCGTTATCAATCTTTTTTAAAAAATCAAGACTTGCAGAATGTAGTGCCTGAATTTGAACTATTTCAAACAGCGCGAGATTGGCAAAACTGCCATGCATCTGAATATGAAATTCCACCGCAAGAAATTTGGAACAATATCGTACCGACTTTAAATATTTTGAAGGAATTAATTAATGACAATGTGATTGATGATTTTACAGTCACTTCTGTTTACCGTAACTATGCCTTAAATCGTTGTGCGAAAGGAGCAGATTCTTCCAGACATGTTTTTAATGCTGCACTCGATTTTAGGATTGGTCCAGAACAGCCAATACCAGAAGAACTTACAACGATTCAGCAAACAAAAACAAATTTGTGTCAATTTTGGGTCAAAAATGGTGATCGCTTGAATATGGGACTCGGAGTCTATGCTTCTGGTCAAATTCATATTGATAGTGCTGGATATCGCACATGGGGACCGGATCATAGAAGTACCTCATCTCCCTGTATCACCCAGCTTTTATCTAATCGAAATGATAAAGGAAATGTAGATGAGTGAATTAAAACTTAGTGCGATACAGCAAAGGGTATTAACAATTTTGCAAAATGAGCAGAAAGCAATAAGTGCTTATGCTTTATTAGAAAAGGTAAAACCTTATGGCTTGCAATCTCCAGTACAAATTTATCGTATTTTAAAAAAACTGTCAGGCTATGGCTTAATACTTAGACTTGATACATTGAATAAATATTTAGCGTATGAATTGAAAAATAAACAAAATTACTTACTCGTCACAATTTGTACAGAGTGTCAGACAGTTCAAATTCTTGATTCACCTCAGTTTACTCAAGTGATTGAACAGTCACTTGTTCATCAGGATTTTAGCTCTAAACATCATTGTTTAGAGCTATTAGGTCAATGTGCTTTATGTTTTTCCAAACGTAACAAGCCTTTTATTAAGATAAGTGAGAAAGCCAATGGATAATTTTTTAGCCACTCCAGCCAAATTACCTGTAACTGTGCTGTCGGGATTCCTCGGTGCAGGTAAGACGACGTTACTCAATCATATTTTAAATAACCGCGAAGGTCGTCGTATCGCGGTCATTGTTAATGATATGTCGGAGGTAAATATTGATGCTGCTTTAGTACGAGATGGTGGCGCAGAACTTTCCCGTACTGATGAAAAACTGGTAGAAATGAGTAATGGTTGTATCTGCTGTACTTTGCGGGAAGATTTACTGGTAGAAGTTCGTCGCCTTGCTCAAGAGTATCGTTTTGATCAATTAGTCATTGAGTCAACGGGAATTTCTGAGCCATTGCCCGTAGCCGAAACTTTTACTTTTGAAGATGAAAATGGTGTGTCACTGAATGAGTTTGCACGACTTGATACCATGGTGACTGTTGTAGATGCCTTTAATTTTTTAAAAGATTACAGCTCGTATGATAGTTTGCAACAACGCGGAGAGTCGTTGGGTGAACAAGATGAGCGTACTGTGGTTGACCTGTTGATTGATCAAATTGAGTTTTGTGATGTCATCATCTTAAATAAAGTAGATCTGATCAATGAGGATGATAAACAACGTTTATTTGCAATTCTAAATAAACTTAATCCACGAGCAAAAATTGAAATTTCTGAATTTGGTAAAGTCAATTTAGATAAAGTTTTAAATACAGGGCTTTTTGATTTTAATGAAGCCTCTCAAGCCCCAGGATGGCTGAAGGAATTGCGTGGGGAACATACACCTGAAACCGAAGAGTACGGAATTAAAAGTTTTGTGTATCGCGCAAGACGTCCATTTCATCCACAACGCTTTTATGATTTCATCAATTCCGAATGGAAAGGTGTGGTTCGTTCGAAAGGCTATTTTTGGTTGGCTTCAAACCCAGAGTTTGCTGCTTCTTGGTCACAAGCGGGTGCAATGGCTAGACATGGTGTTGCCGGCTATTGGTGGGCAACGGTTCCTGACGAGCATTGGCCAGAGGATCAGCAAAGCCGTGATGAAATCATCAGAAATTGGGATGAGCGTACTGGGGATGCACGACAGGAAATTGTAATGATTGGAATGGATATGGATGAACAGAGTTTAATCCAACAGTTTGACCAATGTTTACTGACGGATGAGGAAATGGCAGGAGGACCTGAGATACCGTCTTGGTAGTCAATCAGGTTTTGAGATTATTCGACCAATAAATAATCTCTTTGATAGGCAGTCTGATGTTTTAAAACGCCATAACACAGATGTATAAGCTTGCGCATTGCAGCACCTAAAGCACACATTTTATTTTTACCCTGGCTTAATAATCGTTGATATAAAGCTTCAATGTGTGGATTATATTTAATCGCTGTTAATGCCGACATATACAATACTGAGCGTATTTTACTGTCACCTGCTTTTGATAAGTGACTTTGCTTGTTGACTGAACTGCCAGACAACTGATGTACTGGAACCAAACCTACATATGCAGCAGCTTGACTTGCTTTTTCAAACTTGTGCGAATGAAATAACCCCAACAGTAATAAGCCTGATCGTTCACCGATTGAAGGAATAGTTTGCAGTAATTTCAAATCCTGTTTCAATGTTGGATCTTGATCTATGTGATCATTTATTAACTTATCAATATGTTCAAGTTGCTGATTTAAATACTCAATATTTTTTTCAAGTAATTTAATCACAACAACAGAGGTATGAGTGGACTGTGCCTTTTCAAGTCGATTCTTTTCCTGCAATAGACTACCTAGATAGACATCTCGTCTGCCTAGTAAAGCTTTTAATAATCTGACATTTTCAGGTTCAGGCTGCCATATGATTAACTTTGCGGTGTAACCATAACGTGAAAGAGCTTCACTATCAGCTTTATCCGTTTTATTTAGCATGGACATGCCTTTGGCAAAGGCTCTTACTCGTGAAGGATTAGCCACACAAACCTTTACACCTGCATCATATAGATAATATCCCAAATTCTCATGATAAACCGAAGTCGCTTCCATGATTGCTGTCACTTGATCAGGTTCAATTTTAAGAGTGATGAGCCATTTGAGCAGACTACCAAAGCCACTTTCTGTATTAGTAAATATTTTATTTTTTCTTTTTCCAGTCAAACCTTGAGGGAAAATGCAACAATCTATTTTGGTTTTACTGACATCAATACCTAGCATAATCATGGTGATATTCCTTGAGTTTAAGCTATGCTTTTTATCCCATTAACCATCATCTTACCTTGTGAATACAGCATCAAAGTGCTTAGTTACCGTTCAGAGTTGTATGAGGGATAAGGGCAAATTGTAGGTTTTATCTCAGGTTCAAATTTAAGATTTTAGCAGCATTCCAAACTCTACAATTTGCGTATAGTGGTAGCTAATCACTATATCAATCAAGATACAAGAAGCATTGCTGCGTAAGATAGCCATTTCTTGGATCTCCAAAGTTAACGTTACGTTATCTTTAGAGGGAAGTACTGTCCATTATTTTGGCTAGAATCAATAGGCCAATAGCCCTCAATCAAGAGCTATATAAATCAAGCCAGGCTTTCTTTTACAAATTGTGGATCAACAATAAATAATCGAATAAGCGATGTTGCTGCTCCTGAAGGTCTTCTAGTACCTTGTTCCCAAGATTCGAGTGTACGTCTCGAAACACCCAGAAGTTTGGCAAATTGCTCTTGTGTCAGTTGAGCCTTTCTACGAGCTAATGCTACATCGGTCTCAGTAATTACAGTTCTTTTAGCTGCATTATTAGCAAACATATCATCTATACCTTGCAAGATTTCAGCTTCAATATCTCTGGTTGCTTCAAAAGCTTCGAGTTCTTTTTCAGTCATTAAACGAGTCATTTAATTTCTCCACCAATGCTTGAAGAGTTTTTTTACTAAGCTGTACAGTTTGCTTTTTACTGTACAGGGTTACCAAATCTCTCCATTTGTTAAACGATTAAAGTAGATGACTCTGACACCACTACTTTTACCTCTCCCACCGCTCGTCCAACTAATTTTACGAATGCCACCTGAATTAGGCTCTACATCTCCTGCTTCAGGATTTAATGCCAAGAATGTTTTGAATTCTTCCTGAGTCCAATAAACAAGACAGTATTTAGTAAATAATGGGGTTTCACATATTGTATACATTACTTGTATTTATACTACCTTGTAGTAATTTATTCTATACGACTATGTAGTATTTTTAAGTATTAATTTTGAGTTTTTTGTTTTTAGTTCTTACATAATTCCAAAGCTAAAATTAGATGTAACTTATTGCTTTTTTTATTGAAATTTACTTCAGACACTAAAAAATCTTGTGTTTTCACATAAATTTCACTATCTGAGAACTATTTTAGGTGGAAAGTAATAGTTGAAAGTTTCTAAATTCTTAAAATACAGGGGTATAATTAAATGGCTATAGAATTTGTTTCCAAATCAAAGTTACCTACTGCATTTGGCGATTTTGAAATTATAGCATTTCAAGACCAAAGTACTGGTGAAGAACATATTGCTCTTGCCAAAGGCATGGGTACTATTTCTAATCAACCTGTACTCGTTAGAATTCATTCAGAGTGCTTAACAGGTGACGCTTTTGGATCACTCAAATGTGATTGTGGCCCCCAATTACATTCAACCATGAAAATGATTAATGATGCAGGTCAAGGTGTGATCTTATACTTGCGCCAAGAAGGTCGCGGCATAGGACTAACCAATAAAATTCGAGCTTACGCCCTTCAAGACCAAGGACATGATACTCTTGACGCCAATTTATTATTAAATTTACCAGCAGATGCTCGTAAATATGATATGTGTACCATTATGTTAGATTATTTAAAAATAAAGAATGTAAAACTCATTACAAATAATCCCCTTAAAATTAAATCTTTAACTGATTTAGGAATTAATGTTGTTGAACGTATTCCTTTAAAAGTTGGTTTAAATATCTTTAACAAAGCTTATCTTGAAACAAAGCAAAAACGCATGTCACATCTATATGATAATAGTGATTTTTAAAAAGCGATCACTTTTAGAAAAATATCCACGTATAAAGTTCCATCTCCCTTTCGGGAGAAGGACAAGATAAAATATTGTTTTATATTCAATTATGGTTTTTAAAGAAGATTTATGAAAGCTGCCTGACTATTCTTTATTTTGTCTCAGTATCTGTGCAAAAACCGTCACTTTTTCTAAAGTAGCATTCATTCCCTTATTAAAAAAAGTATCGACAAGCGCTGAGCCAATGATAATAAGATCTACTTTATTGGCTAGTGCTTTAACATGGCTTTCATTTTTGATCCCAAAGCCAATTGCAACTGGGATATTAAAAATAGGCTTGATTTCAGCAATCTTTTTCTCAATATTAGCCAAATTTAAGTCTCCTCCTGTTAAGCCATTTTCTGCAACATGATATAAAAATCCTGTCGCGCGTGCTGAAATTTGCTCTAACCTTTCAACTGGGGTCGTCGGCGCGGTCATTGCAATTAAATGCATATTTTTTTCATTTAATTGCACCTCAAATTTTTCTCGATATCCATATGGAGCATCTAAAATCAATATTCCATCTATAAGATTTTCTGTTTCGGCGATAAGTGTCTCAAAACCATATTGCATCATCGGATTTAAATAAGTCATGAAAATTATTGGTGTCTGGTCATCATGCAGCCTGATTACTTTTACCAACTCAATGGTCTGTTTTACCGTTTGACCTGCATCTAAAGCCCGAAGATGCGCTGCCTGAATGATCTCTCCATCTGCCACTGGATCAGAAAATGGAATACCCACTTCAATAATGTCAGCCCCTGCTTGACCCAATTGGCTTAGCAGACGACAACTTTCGGTAAAATTAGGATCTCCAGCAGTAAAATAACAGACCAGACCGCTTCGATTTTCCAGTTTCAATTGCTCTAATTTTTGATCTAGACGGTTCATGCTGTAGCTCCTGCAAGATATTTTTTGACCGTGTTTAAGTCTTTGTCTCCTCTGCCACTTAAATTGACAATAATGATCTGTTCTGGCTGCATTTCTTGAGCAAGTTGAATCGCATACGCAATCGCATGAGAACTCTCAAGAGCAGGAATAATACCCTCCTGTTGGCTTAAAAGCTGAAAGGCATTTACTGCTTCTTGATCGGTGATCGCCGTATATGTAACACGTCCTGTTTCAAACAGAATGCCATGCTCAGGGCCAATACCAGGATAATCTAAGCCGGCCGATATAGAGTGTCCTTCTAAAATCTGCCCATCTAAATCTTGTAATAAATAGGTTAAATTGCCATGCAGCACACCGACCTGACCTTTGCAAATAGAAGCGGCATGTTCATCGCTATTTATTCCTTTTCCACCTGCCTCAACGCCAAACATTTTGACATTCAGGTCTTCTAGAAAAGGATGCATCAACCCTAATGCATTTGATCCCCCACCAACGCAAGCAACTAGAGCATCAGGCAGTTTATTTTCTTTCAGGAGTATTTGGTTTCTGGCTTCTAGACCAATAATTTTCTGAAATTCTCTGACCATCGTCGGATATGGGTGAGGGCCTGCGCCAGTACCCAACAGGTAATAGGTTGTATCCACATGACGAATCCAGTCACGTAATGCTTCGTTCATGGCATCTTTTAAAGTCCCACGACCCTTTTGAACACTTCTGACTTCAGCACCGAGTAATTTCATGCGTTCAACATTCATTTGTTGGCGCTGAATATCTGTTTCTCCCATAAAAATGGTACATTTCATCTTAAATAGCGCGCAAACCGTTGCTGTTGCAACACCATGTTGCCCAGCACCCGTTTCTGCAATGATTCTGGTTTTCCCCATAAATTTAGCTAATAAGATTTGTCCTACACAATTATTGATCTTATGCGCACCCGTATGGTTCAAATCTTCTCGCTTGAAATATATTCGAGCGCCGCCTGCATAAGCTGTTAGGTTTTTTGCATAAAAAAGAGGACTAGGACGACCAACGAAGTCCGTTAAAATCTGCTGATATTCAGCCCAAAATTCAGGTTTGTCCCGAACAGTATTAAAGGCTTGCTCTAATTCTTGAAGTGCTGGCATTAAGCTCTCTGGCATGTAGCATCCGCCAAATTTACCAAAAAATCCCAAGTCATCAGGACCATTACCTGTATAAGGGGTTGTCATCTCATATCTCTTTTACTATCAAAACTCGTTCGATCTTAAAATATTTTCATTTTTCTGATAATTGATATATTTTGAGCTTATGGTATTAGAAAATTTTACAACATGAAACGCAGAACATTACCTCCTCTTAATGCTTTAAAAGCTTTCGAAGCTGTCGCCAGAAATAAAAGTTTCAGCTTAGCTGCCGAAGAATTATGTGTCACCCATAGTGCGATTAGCCATCAAATAAAGCAGTTAGAAGAATGGTTGGATAAAAAATTGTTTATTAGACATTCCTCGACCATCTCTCTGACGGCGGATGCCGAAGAATTATCGCTCGTTTGTACGCAGCTTTTTAATCGTTTAGAACAATGCGTCTTTGAGTTAACAAATAAAACTTCAGAAGTAGAAGTTGTCATAGGCGCTTCTCATAGTTTTATGGCAAATTGGCTGATTCCTCGATTAGAAAAGCTCGAAGTCATTTATCCCAATATCCATATCAAATTAATGACATGTAATGACTTAAAATTGTTAGAAAAAGAGAAGGTTGACATATTTATCAATAGCGTCAGTGAGCATCATCTACTTCCAAACTTTTTGAATAAATATCTGTTATTTCCCGATAACATGGGTCCTATTTGTAATCGTGAAATAAATCTTCTTCATTCCGTAAATGATCTTTTAAACTATCCATTACTTCATACCCACTCAAATAAAAGTGCATGGCATACATGGTTTGATCAGTTTCAAATAAGCTTTTGCCCAAAATCCAATGACCGTTATTTTGATAGTCTGAATTTAATGATAGAAGCTGCCGTGTCTGGGTTAGGAATTGCCATAGCACCTCAAATTCTAGTAGAAAAAGAAATGTTAAATGGAAAGATCATTGCCCCTTTTGGTTTTATCTATTGTGACTATAATTTTTATGCAATGGTCAGAAAAAATAACGAAAATCGTGATGTTATGAATATCATTGATTGGTTAATGGCCGAAGAAAAAAGTTAAACATTTAATCTTTGATTTGAAAAGTTCTATTCAATTGCTCATCTATAACGTCTATTTCACATTCTGTTCACGCTGTGCTGCCTAAGGTATAAACATACACTTCATACGGACACTGATGATGAGACTTGTAAAAACACTAATTGCTACAGCCTTATCCTTGCCGCTTCTGTTGTTAGCCGGATGTAAAAGTATTCCCAGTTATTCAGCCGATTACGTCCAATCCAGAAACGGTATTCAGGGGATAGCGCTGGATCAGGCTAAAGCTCAGGATATCGGCCTCCGCTTTACCTCAGCTTTTAATACTTTGGGCACACCAGAATTTGTGGAAAGAGCCGGATCGCTGTATGCCGACCAGCTGTTTATTAACGATACCCTATCGCAATTTTCATCCCGTCAAAATCTACTCGAGCACTTTCAAGGTATGAACAAACGGGTCAGCAAGGTCAGCGTCAAGCTGTTAAACGCTTCTTATCATCAGGACTCTGCCTACGTGCACTGGCATATGACCTATGATTTTAAAATGTTCGGCACGACCCGCAGTATGGACTCTTACGGTATCAGTGAAATCAAGATCAACGAAAACAACAAGATTATTTTCCAGCAGGATTTCTGGGACCCTGCGAACGGCCTGTACCGTTCCCTGCCTTATGTTGGAGGGGTCTACTCATGGCTACTGCCTTTCAAAAAATAGCGATTAGTACAGCGTTAGTGATGGGATGTAGCTTCTGTCCATGGGCACAGGCACAAAGCCTGAATCAATGCGGCAATGGTCCGCTAATGGTGGGTCAAAAACAGGTCGGTATGGCCAGTTATTTTGCCGAAAACTGTAGCCAGTCCTGGGAAAAACAAAATATACATATGGACTTTTCCTATACACAGAATATTCCGGAATGGGCATTTAAGCGTGCGGCCACACATTTACTGAAACGTAATGTTAAAGACGCAAAAATACTTGCTCTATTCAACCCAATCACCGATTTGTATCGTCCGGTCAGATCAGGCGACCTGTACCGTTTAAAATACAACCATGCTACACAGACCCTGAGCTTATCTTTGAACCAGCAAAGTTTAGGGCAGCTTAAACATCCTCTGGCACAACAATATTTTAATATATGGCTGGGTCCCCAGCCATTTAGTGCTAAATTAAAACAGCAATTATTAAATTAGTATCTGCCGCTATGTCGAAACATTTTATCCTGATGGTTGAAGACCATTATGAACTGGCCTCTACCCTATGCGAGTTTCTGGAAGAACATGGCTTTGTGGTCGATCATGCCCGCAATCTGAGTGCTGCTAGACAATTACTGAAACAGCAACGCTACCATATCTTGCTACTAGACATTAATTTGCCTGATGGTTCTGGTTATGAATTGTGCGAGTGGTTACGCAATGAAGAAGGGTTGGACTTACCTGTCTTGATGCTTACCGCTCGGGATACCTTGGATGATAAACTCAAAGGCTTCAATTCCGGCACGGATGATTATCTGGTCAAGCCCTTTGACTTTAACGAGCTGGTGGTTCGGGTCAAGGCCCTGATCAAACGTTCTCTGGGTGAAGTATCTAGCAGTCGTCTGCAAATTCATGACCTAATTTTGGACCCAGCAACACAGCAGCTAACTCGAGCTGGGCAGAACATTGAATTGCCTCCTATTCAGTTTAAACTTTTGAAGCTACTGATGCGTCACTCTCCTAAAGTACTGACCAAACAGGAAATTATGATGGAGCTTTGGGGTGACGAAGAGCCAGAAAGTGATGCTCTGCGCAGTCATATCTATAATTTACGCAAAATGGTCGATAAACCCTTTGAACAAAAGCTGATTCACACCATATCCGGGATTGGTTTAAAGATTGCTTTCGAAGATGAAGCCTAATTTAGGTACACAACGACAATCAGTCCAGTGGTCATTGCCAGGTCAACATTCTGATGAGTGCCAAGATAATATTGCCTGTCAAACAGCTCCACACGCCAACCTAGCTGTTTGCATAGCTTTTGCACCAATTGCAATCCAATGCCATGCCCTTTGATTTCCAGTTGTAGCTGCTGGCCAGACAGTTCCTGAACCTTAGAATTGTTAGGTAAAGGCATGCCGACCCCATTGTCAGCAATCAGCACTTTATTTTTTTCCAGAATCACATCAATTTCTGTGCCCTGTGAATAGTTCAGCGCATTGCGCAGAATATTACCAAACACCATTTTGGTCATGGATGGGTAAAGTTTACGCGGCTGTTCATCGAGGTCTTTTTGCAGGTCAATCTGCATGCCTTTGTTATGACTGACACTCTCTAGATCCTGCACCAGATTGTCCAGACATTCTGAAAGCATGGTCGGTTCAGCAGTTAAAGTATTGGTGGTATTGCGGGCAATGGCCAGCAAGGTATCGACCAGCAGCTGCATGTCTTCAATGGTGTTATGCAGGCGGGTAAAGGACTTGTTGTCGCCATAGCGTGCCTGACACAGCTGCACATTGCCTTTTAAAATGGTCAGTGGCGTGCGCAGCTCATGGCTAACATCTCCGGTAAATTCACGCTCACGCTGAATAAATTCGCTTAATACCTGATGATATTTTTCCAGCGCCTGCTTGAGGTATTCAGCTTCCAGATTGGAGTCGGTGCGGATGTCCTGAAAAGGCGAAGCCTGATTTTTCTGATGTTCCCAGTCGATATGTTCCAGCGCATTGGCCAACCGGGTAATCGGGGAAAAATAACGTCGGGCCGACGGTTCCACCACCACAATACGCTATATAGCACAAACAGGCTGACCATCAGCGGTGCCAGACCAAACAGCCAGACCAGCTTGTTGACGTTGCTTTCGCCAAACACCAGCAGCACATGCTGTCCGTCTTTTTCACCATACACGGTCATGCGCTCCTTGCCATCGACAAAATGCCGGTTCACCCCTTGCTCAAGCTGCATGTGGCGAAATTGGACTGGCGGCACATCGCTCCAGCGGTAACCATACAGATTTTTGGTGTCGGGCAGTTCAGCAGCCGGATTACGTTCCAGCCGCTGCCAGTAGTGTGACATTTCCTGTTCTAGCGCAGTTCTGAGCAGGGAACCCTTGATTACCCAAGCACTACAGCCAATCCCGATCACCACAGAC
Source organism: Acinetobacter sp. CFCC 11171 (assembly GCF_003268405.1). Taxonomy (NCBI): domain Bacteria; kingdom Pseudomonadati; phylum Pseudomonadota; class Gammaproteobacteria; order Moraxellales; family Moraxellaceae; genus Acinetobacter; species Acinetobacter sp. CFCC 11171. The sequence continues at coordinate 56,572 of NZ_LQXP01000020.1, forward strand.
AGGGCAATGAATCCGATTTGCAGCCAGTAATAGCGGTTAAACACCTCACCCAGAGGATGATCGTGTTTGTCCCTGAACAGCTTTAACATTGGTGCATTCCCCGCTGGCCCATCCGATTCGCCATTCAATTATACGGTTTTCTTTTTAAACAGAAAGTGACCGATCACCCACTCGCGTCCATGCTCATAACCGAACAGCTCGGCACAGGCCATAAAGAAAATCCGCCAGCGTTGCCACCAGATGGCGGCATCTGCACCATAGGTCTGTTCAAACAGGGGCTGCAGCTCGACCTGTTTCCGGTCCATGTTCTCCAGCCAGGCATTTGCGGTGCGTTCATATTGGGTGCCTGCCCATTGCCAGTGCTGTTCCAGCTGCAAATGCTGCTGGAAATGCAGGAAGGTTGAGGCTGCAGGCATCAGACCGCCACTAAAGAAATATTTTGACATCCAGTCAAATTCATTTTTCACTTCAAACGGATAATGCAGGAAACGGTGACAGAAAATATGGCACCACAGCAAGCCATCTGCTTTCAGCCAGGTGCTAATATTTTCAAACAGTTTTTGGTAATTACGTACATGTTCAAACATTTCCACCGAAACCACACGGTCGAAAGAAGCGGCTTCCAGTTGCAGTACATTGACGTCGCAGGTAATCACGGTCAGGTTATCCAGTTTTTTCAGATTGGCCTGTTCTTGAATGTACTGGCGCTGGGTCGAGGAGTTCGACACCACAGTAATGCGAGCCTTGGGATAATGTTCCGCCATGTACAAACTGAAAGAACCCCAGCCACAGCCTATTTCCAGAATATCCTGTCCATCCTGCAACTGTGCACGCTGGCAATAGCTGGCCAGTGCCGCTTCTTCCGCCTGATCCAGTGTGGTATGAGTATGTTCAAACAGGCTGGCGCTGTATTTCAGACGTTTGCCCAGTACTGCCTGGAAAAATGCGGTGGGCAGTTCATAGTGCTGCTCATTGGCTTTGTCGGTCTCGATGGCAATCTCGCTGTTTTTTAGCATATGCAGCACATCCATATAGCGCTGTGCCGCCAGTGCCGGGTCGAAGCGTCCTTCCTGTGCCAGGCGTTTTTTGCTTAAAGTACGAATGCCGGTCCGAATCACCGGATCGGGCAGTTTGCCACTTTCGATCAGTTTTAAAGATTGTTGAATCATAAAGTCCATGTATTTACCTACTCTTTGGGTGGCCACGGAATAAACATTGAAGTTCGTCGTTGATAGTCTTTATAGTTGTCGCCGCGATGTGTCAGCGCCTGTTGTTCACTAAAGGGAATACCGGTGATGTAGTACAGAAACAGCCACATCAACAGTGGATACAGCCATAATTCATAAACACCTGCCGCCAGACCGAGGATTGGATAGGCAAACCAGTGCAGCCATTCAAAGAAATAGTTTGGATGGCGTGAATATCTCCATAAGCCTTGGTCCAGGGTTTTGCCTTGGTTTTGTGGATTCAGTTTGAAACGGTAGAGTTGCTGGTCGGCCGTGCTTTCCCCCATCAGGGCCAGCAGCATGATCATGCCTGCCACAAATACCGTAGCCTGTGTCCAGTCATTCCACTGCTGGATTGGAATGCTCAGTAGCTCAAGCATCGGATAGGAAAACAGCACCACCAGACCGGCCTGAAACATAAAAAAGGCCAGAAAACCGAGATGCTGATAATCGCCCATGGCCCGGCGCATATTGGCATAACGGGTATCTTCTGCAGTTTCATTGGCATAACGGCGCAGTAGATGCCAGGTCAGGCGTAAAAACCAGATGCCGCTAAACACGCCCAGAAAAACCCGAACCAGCAGCGGTGCAGTTTCCATGACCCAGGCCGAGATAATGACGTTGAGTGCAATACCAAAGCTCCAGGCCACATCGACCAGTCCGGCACGCTGGTTATAGATCACCAGCAGCCAGCTACAGAACATGATAAAGACATTCAGCACCAGTAAATTCAGCAGCATGTCAGCCCTCCTGTTTTATCTTGGCTTAATAAGCACTGGCTTCGAACAGCAGATGCACATCACTGATCACGCCTTCGCGGAAGCCACCTTCGCAATAACACAGATAAAAATCCCACATACGGATAAAGCGCTCATCAAAGCCGAGTTGCAGCACCTGATCACGCTGCTCCAGAAAACGCTGACGCCAGCAGTTTAGGGTTTGGGCATAGCTCTGACCGATATCTTCCAGATGCTTGAGACGCAGTTTTTGTTCGGAAGCGGCTTGGGTCATGACACTAATACAGGGAATAAAACTGCCCGGGAAAATATAGCGCTTGATATAGTCCACGGTATTCAGGGCTTTGGCATAGCGTGCATCTTCAATGGTAATGGCCTGAATCAGGGCCAAACCGTTCGGTTTTAGCAATTCACGGCATTTACGGAAATAGGTCGGCAAATACTGCTCACCTACTGCCTCGATCATTTCAATCGACACCAGCTTGTCGTATTTGCCTTCCAGTAGACGGTAATCTTTCAGCTGGACAGTGACGCGATGTGATAGTCCGGCTGCAGCGACCCGGGCCACGGCTTCATCATACTGTGCCTTGGAAATGGTGATGGTGGTGACTTTACAGCCATACTGCTGCGCGGCATAAATGGCAAAACCGCCCCAGCCACTGCCAATTTCGACTAAATGATCCATCGGTTTCAGTTTGAGTTTCTGGCAGATCAGCTCTTTTTTATAATCCGAAGCCTGTTCCAGACTCATACCCGGCTCTTTAAATACCGCACTGGAATACATCATGCTGCTATCCAGGAACAGCTTGAAAAAGTCATTGCTCAGGTCGTAATGCTCGGCAATATTTTTGCGGCTGCCATCAATCGAATTCTTGCGCGATTTGTACCAAGCCTTTAACAGCAACTGGCTGGCCTTGGCCACTGCATTCTGATTCATCCGGTCCAGTACATCGCGGTTACGTGCCAAAATGCGGATCACATCCACCAGATCTTCACTGCTCCAGTAACCGCGGATAAAACCTTCTGCCGCACCAAGCACACCATTACGGAACAACAGTTCCATCAGACGGGTATCATGCACCTGAATCACGGCCTGCAGATCACTGTTTTCGCCGACTGTCCCGTTCCAGACGCCTTTAAAAATCAGCTGACCATGCCGCAATTTCAGCAAATGACGCAATATCACTGGCAGTGTGCTTTGCTCTCCCATTAACAGTGTTTTCATCGCAATGTGTTTCCTTTTTCTTTTTTAGGATGTCGGTAAAACGGAATTTTCTTTTTCCATAAACGGAAGGCATGCAGATAAATTCCGCTGACCATCCTGAAGGGTTCAAGAACTTTCAACACAGCATAGCGATACTGCTGTGAAGGAACCGTGATGGCCTGCAGAGAAAATTTCAGGGTGGCATCAAATTGCAGCACGCCCTGCTGAAACAGCTGCATATGAATCACGTTCTGCTGATCAGAGAAGCTGAAGCGCCAGCGGTAATCCAGTACCATCGGCATGAACGGTGATACATGAAAGGCCTTTTTAAAATCAAACTGGTGACTCTGGTACGGCGCATATTCAGTTGCATTGTGCCGGCAGTCATGGATATAGACCTGACGTTCATTCCACGGTGTATTGGTAATTTCACTCAGTACAAAGAGCAATTGGTCGGTGGCATCAAAGACCAGATAAAACACCACAGAATTAAAGCGAAAGCCGAGTGTGCGTGGCAAGGCCAGAACCCGGATAGACGCGGCATGCGGTAATAGGTAGTTTTCCCGCTTGATCAGCAGGCGTGCGACCTTCTGCCGAATCGAACCACATTCCATGGTCAGAAAATCCCGCTCATCCAGGGTCAGGAAATTCCAGTGTCTGGAAGACCAGAGCCAGGATTTTTGGGTAAAGCTTGAGAGTTGATCCGGATCAAACCAGAGATAGGTCAGTTGGCTCTCAAAAGCATGGGCTTTGGGCAGGTAACGGCGATGCCGGATTTCGGCAGCGGCGATCGCCAGTGGATACATCTGCATCATGCGCTCCTAGCTGCCTGCTCGGTCTGCTGCAATAGCTGATCGACTACCCATGAAGCGCTACGTGCCCCATCCTCATGAAAGCCCCAGCCCCAGTAAGCGCCACAGTAGGAGGTGCGGTTCTGAGTATTGACCTCGGCCCAGCGTTGTTGTGCTTCAATCGCCGGGGCATCAAACACCGGATGACGGTAATGCCGTTCTACCCAGACTTTTTTAGGATCCAGGGCAAAATTAGGATTCAGGGTGGCAAAGACCTGGGTTTTGCATTGCAGGTTTTGCAGCTGGTTCATCCAGTAACTGAAACCATAGTGCATACCACTGTGCTGGAATGGGGTCTGTTCGGTGGCCTGACTCGGGGTCACATGCACATGCCAGCTGGCCCATTGGCGTCTGGATTTTGGCATGATGCGGGTATCAGAATGCACCACCATGCGGTTATCCTGATAGCGGAACTTGCTCAGTACGTCCAACTCCTGCGCGGACGGGTCTTTCAGTAACTTCAGGCTGTCATCAGCATGGCTGGCAAATACGACCCAGTCAAAACGTTCGCTGCCCTGTGTTGTTTCAACCAGCACATCATTGGCACTCCGCGAGACATGTAGAACGCCGGTCTTGCGGAAGATAATATTGGCCTGGGACTGAATCGCACGAACGTAGCGAGCCGATCCACCCTTGACTGTGAGCCATAACGGTCGGTCTTTCAGTTGTAACATGCGATGATGCTGGAAAAAGCTCACCACAAACTTATAGGGAATTTGTCCGGCTTGTTCCACCGGACAGGACCACAGCGCCCCGCACATCGGATAAAGATGTTCCTGACGGAAGGCTTGGGAATAGCCATGCTGATTCAGATACTCATCAATACTGAGCTGTGCATCGACTTGTTCCACATCCAGATCTTTATTGGCGGCATAGAAACGGAACAGATCCGACAACATCGCGCGAAAATCAGCATTCAGAAAATTTTGTGGGCGGAAAAGCAGGGAGAATTTTTTTGAAGGATTGTACTGTAAGCCGCTGACCTGATTATTCACCGAAAAGCCCATGTCACTGCTTTGTGATTGAATTCCAAGTTCTTTCAGCATGGCGCAGAACAGCGGATAGTTATGCTCATTAAACACAATAAAGCCGCTATCCACCGCGACCTGTTCACCGTCTATATTGAGCTGATGGGTATCGGTATGACCGCCGAAGTAGTTATTCTTTTCAAAGACCGTGACCTCATGCACTTTGCTGAGTTTCCAGGCAGCATACAGACCGGAAATACCTGAACCAATAATTGCAATTTTCATGGTGATTCCTTCGATTGAATTTTGTGAGTGCCTGTCGTAGCGGCTTTTTTCTGTTTTCTGGCCTGAGCAATTTTACTGACTTGATAGACCCTTGCCGGAATGGGTTTGATTCCCCAGACCAGTCCGAGCCAGGACATGAGTTTCAGCAGATAATAGGTGATATCAATCTGCCACCAGTAAAAGCCTTGCCGAGTACTGCCAGCATAGTAGTGATGGTTGTTATGCCAGCCTTCGCCCAAGGTAATAATGGACAGGAATAAGTTGTTGCGGCTTTGATCTTCAGTGTCAAAATCCCGGCTGCCGTAATGATGCGCCAGTGAATTGATACACAAGGTGGCATGGATCAGTAACACGGTAGAGATGACAAAGCCCCAGACCAGCAATTGCAGGCCTGACGTACCGAGTTGCGGCCAGGTGATGGCTAGCCATTCCCCAAATGCATAAATTCCGCCTGCGGTCAGCAGCACCACAATTAAACTGAAGCGATCCAGCCAGATCAGTTCCGGATATTTCAGCCAGTCCTTAATGACTTCTTTACGCGTGGCAAAATTATATTCATTTAAAAACCAGCCGACGTGGCTGTACCAAAAACCATGCGTCGAGGAATGCGGATCTTGCAAGGTATCGGTATAGCGGTGGTGATAACGGTGATGCGCCGCCCACCATAGCGGACCACGCTGTGCACTCATGGTGCCAATCAGCACAAACAGGAACTGCACTAGACGCGAGGTCTGAAAAGTTTTGTGTGACAGATAGCGATGGAAAAAAGCGGTGATGGAAAACATGCGGATCAGGTAGAACAGCAGCATAAATCCCAGCGCAAACCAAGATACTCCCACCCAGAACACGGCGAGACAGGCCAGATGTAATAGAATAAAGGGTAAAATCCTCAGCCACTGAATCTTACTGTTTTCAGCCGTCAGTGTTTCGGGCGCTGTGGGTGTAGACCAGCTGTCTATCCATCGCATCAGACTTTTCAACATGGACTCATCCTATTTCAAGCGACTGTCTTTATTCCATTTGATGAGTCTAATCAGTCAGATATGAATTTTATGTGAAGTGAAATAAAAAAAAGCCGAACTGTAGAGAGACTAATGAGTTCGGCAAAAGGGTAACAGATTAATGCGGCAATTTGATCAGTTTTGTGATGTCATAACCATAATATTTTGCTGTTTCCAAAAAGGACTGATAGGTGGCTTCATCCAGTTGCGGTTCACGCGATAAAATCCACAGGTATTTGGTACTCGGTCCACCGACCAGCGCCACTTTATATTCCGGATCGACGCGTAATACCCAGTAATGCCCTTTGGTAAACGGAATCCATCTTAAACCTGGCGGCAAAAAGCTGACCTTCAGTTTGCTGTTGCCCGCATTTTGCGTATAGGCAACTCCTTCGGAGCTGATCATTTCGCCATTAGCAATCCGGCAACTATTCAAGACCTGCATGGTCTGATCGGCATTGAGGCGATATTGCGCTGTGATATCCGAGACGCATTTACGCTGAAAATACATCGGTAAATGTGCAATTTCATACCACTTGCCTGCATACTGCTGGATATCCACCTGATCGACTGCCTGAGGTGCAGCAGTTTCTGCTCGGATCGTGGTACTTAAGCTGATGATGGCCAGTGCCGTCGCTGCAAAAACAGACTTGAATCGCATGTTCATTTTTTAGCCTTTCTTGATTACAGCCTTAAGATAACCAAGCTGGATGTGAACAAAGTGTGAAGATCAAATGCTGCGATTCAGGGTCTATTGGTCAGGAAATGCCATCTGAATATTCAGGACCCAGTGCGTTATCGCAGTTTATTTGAGAGACCCAAACAGGATTGCTGTTTCAAAGCCACTCTTTGCTGTCATCTGCAACAGGCGTTCCATGCATCACATGCTGAATCATGGCATAGGCGATACTGCCCTTGAACGGAATTTCGGGTAACTGGTCAAATTTGAAAAACTGTGCATCGCTGAGTTCATTTTCCTGAATCTGGATGTCCCCTGCATGATATTCCGCCTTGAAAGCCATCATCAGGTTGCTGGGAAACGGCCATGGCTGGCTGGCCAGATATTGAATATTTTTGATCTGCAGCCCCACTTCTTCCAGCGTTTCACGGCGGACTGCCTCTTCCAGGGTTTCCCCGACTTCAACAAAGCCGGCAATCAGGCTGTACATCTGGGTTTTGTTGCGAGCATTTTTTGCCAGCAGAATTTCATCTGTACCCCGGGTAATGATGGTAATTACACAAGGATTCACCCGCGGATACTGGTTATAGCCACAGGATGGACAGACCATGGCATACTGGCTGGCGTGCTGCTGGGTGGCGTGACCGCATTTACTGCAAAAGCGGTGATTACGGCGCCATTCCAGTAACTGTACCGCACGGCTGGCCTGTTCAAACTGTGTTCTGCCCCAGACTTGCACCAGTTGCCGGATCGGAACCAGCTGATAACCTTGCGGCACCGGTTCGTCTTCTTTCAGGTCACGGGCAATGACCCCGCCATTTTCCGTCAGGTTCAGGTCGTGCTGCAGTCTGGCTACCTGCGGCAACTGAAAATGCTCATCCACCAGTAATTGCTGCTGTCTAAAAATATACGCTTTTGAATGCATGCTCATGACAATTCCCTGATTAAAAAAAATCCCATACAGAGGGGTGTATGGGATAAAACTAAGGAAGTTTACATGGAGTAACTTCTGGCCAGATACTATGCGCAAGCTGCCTGAATTACAACCATAATAATTTGTATCTTTTTGATTAAAATCACATAATCTTCACACCACCTATGGATTAAGGAATGATGCAATGTGAATTTCATCAATGGGCTGTAGCATTACGGAGATGGACAGTCTTTTATTGCAGCAATCATGATTCCTGTGCAATGTCAGCAAATCTGGTCGAATTGAATTGATTCAACATGCGCGTTGATCTTTATTTTCACAAAAAATTGAACTGTTCGGCTTTACACTGCGCTCTCTTTCACTGGTTCTGAGATAGGTATGCGTTTCGGTTTAATTCTGGG
>NZ_LQXP01000021.1:0-64785 GCF_003268405.1 Acinetobacter sp. CFCC 11171
GAGTAAGGGGCCAGTGACACTACCTGCAATACGAGAGAATTCACTCCAGTTGGTGCCAAATTGGTAGCTCATGACTACCCCTGAAACCACTCCCATTCCGAAAGACAATGCAAACACCTTGATCCAAAATTGGAACAGATCACGGTAAACGGGATCTTGTGTTTTAAGCCAACGCCATTCTAAGACCGCAAGAAAACTTGCTAGCCCAATGGAAATTGCAGGGAAAATAATATGAAAAGAAACTGTAAAAGCGAATTGAATTCGCGCCAATTCAAGTGCTGTCAAACCTAAATCCATGTCTATCACCTTATTGTGGAATTATGCGGTGAACCACTAACGGCCCATAATTTCGGGACTGCTTTAGGAAAGATAGATCAGTACGATGACGCAGACTGTTGTGAATCTGTTGGGATTTGATCAATTGTTTTAGCCTAATGATATAGGCGAACCGATTCTGTTCGCATCCGCTAAACGATGCAAAAATATAAAGTTTCATAAAATCACTCTTTAAATACCGAGGTAAATCAACAATTCAAATTGTTGGTCTGATTAGGATTTAAAGTGTGTGGAGGTGCCCTACCTTGTGGAAGTAAGTAAAGCCTTTGCAGTGAAAAATATACATGTCGGAAAGCATCTTTATAGAAACTTAGACGGACTTGAATCTTATCGATGATTTCAACTATCTCAAAATCAAAAGGTAGGACAACATCACCATAGACGGTACAGTATTGGCATTGATGGTTATGTCCATTGTGATCGTCGTGATTATGATCGTGGGTCAGATGATGAACAAGTTCGTTATACGTCTCATGTACGTGTTTGTGCTTTTCTGGGGACAGTAAATTATGTGTAATAGAGAGACATACCGGAGCAATTTGAAATTCTTCGGGTAATAGTGGTTGTAAATATACTGCGATTTGCAAAACTAAAGTTAAAATTGCAAAAAACAGTCCACTCTGTCTTAGCAACATATTCTCTCAACAGATGCCAACGAAAGCAAAAATACTTAAAAAGCAGTGATTCCTTGAAATCCGATCATACAAGTCAGCTTTATAGAATAAATATACCTAAAATACCAAGATCTTTAAAGTGAATATTCACTTTAAAGATATAAATATGAATTTTTAAGATAAAGACATAAATAAGTCTTTAATAATTTGAAATACAATATTTTTAGGTTTTAAAAAAATTAAGCGGTAACTTTAAATACGACACCCCATTTTCTTCAGGTTCGGGAAATTGACCCGCTTTCATATTGATTTGAATCGACGGCAAAATCAGTTTAGGCATACTTAATGTTGCATCCCGCTCATGACGCATCTGCACAAATTCAGATTTTGTAGTTCCCTCATGAATATGAATATTGTGCTCTTTTTGCGTTTGAATATCGGTTTGGCAGTGATATTCATCACGCGTTTTTGGCAAATAGTCATGGCACAAGAACACCCGGGTGGACGCTGGCAATTGATACAGTTTTTGCACCGAATCAAATAAGGTATCTGCACTACCACGAGGAAAATCACAACGTGCTGTGCCATAATCTGGCATAAATAAAGTATCACCGACAAAAACTGCATCACCCACTACATAACTTAAACATGCAGGCGTATGACCTGGTGTCGGGATGTTATATGCCTCTAGCTCACCAATATGAAAATGCTCATGATCATCAAATAAATAATCAAATGGTTGTTGAGCATTAAACTGCTTGATATCTAAATTATAAATGGCACTAAAGGTTTCTTGCACCAAGGCAATGTGATGACTCATGGCAATTTTGCCACCGAGTACAGATTTTAAATACTGTGCTGCAGTCAAATGATCTGCATGCACATGGGTTTCCAAAATCCAATCTACTTTTAAATCTTGTACTTTGACATATGCAATGATTGCATCAGCATGAGTGGTCGAGGTGGTTGCCGAAGCCGCATCATAGTCCAAAACACTGTCAATGATAGCGCAGCGCTTGGTTACCGGATCACTCACCACATAACTAAATGTATTGGTCGCTTGATCAAAAAAATCCTGAACAATCGGTTGTTGCATAGTTAAGCTCCTGACCATTTACGGTGAATCAACACGCCTGCAAGCATCGCCCCTATAAAATATAAAACTTGATAATGTCCTAAGCTAATTAAGGTGAAACTTGGCGCTGGGCAAATGCCGGCAATCCCCCATCCTGCACCAAATATTAAGGCACCGATAATAAGCTTTGAATCAATTTTATTGTTACTTGGTAAATCAATCTGCTCATTAAATACTGTGGTTGGTGCACTGCTATGTACCGCTTTTTGGAATGGAATAAATGCCACAGCAATTGCCCCCATCATGACAAAGGCAAGGCTTGCATCCCAATTACCAAATATGTCTAAAAAATCGATCACTTTTTGCGGATTAGACATGCCAGAGAACATCAAACCCACTGAAAAAAGCGAACCAAATACAAAAGCTAAAAAGTTTTTCATTTTAGAATGCTCCAATCCAGTGACGAACGACATATACAGCAATAAAGCCTGCAAACATAAAGGTCATAGTTGCAATGATGGAACGTTTAGATAATCGGCTGATCCCACAAATACCGTGACCACTGGTACAACCAGAACCTAAGCGGGTACCAAAACCCACCAGTAAACCAGCAATAATCATCATTATTGGGCTAGCAGACACGATAATCTCTGGTTGTACAAAAAGACCATAAATAAATGGCGTGATGATCAAGCCTGAAAGAAACCACACTGCAGGCGTTTTAAAAATCGTCTGTGGATTCAGTACCTGCGCAATCAAGCCACTGATGCCTGCAATACGCCCATGGACATACAAATAACCCACCACTGCTATACCCAACAGAGCACCACCAAGAAACGCTGTCACAAAATCATGCATAGTTAATGCGCCACAAAACAATATTTAAACTTATATTATATATCTTTATATATTAATCAAGCCATTTTATGTTATTATCTCGATATACTTTGCTCCTTTTGCTTTTTATGATTCAGGTTAGACGTTATGAACATCGCATTCGATAACTTAAAAATTGAATTTACGCAGGTTGATACCGTTTCCAATTGTTTGAAAGTGTTATCAAATCCGGACCGTTTAAAAATTTTATGTGTGTTGATCAATGGCGAATTAAATGTTCAGCAAATTGAGGAATGTACCGATATTCATCAGCCGACCCTATCGCAACAATTGACCGTTTTACGGAACAATAAAATTGTTTCGACACGTCGCGAAGGCAAACAAATTTTTTATCAATTGGCAGACCCTAAAGTGCTGGGTATTATGCAAACGCTGTATCAATTGTACTGTCAGGAATAAACATTTTTGTGCATGCTTTTGTATGGAGGCTCAGCCAAGCTTAGTAAATCCAAAATGAGATGATCAGTAAAAACCCTGTCAGCATGGTCAATAAATTCAGCCACACGGGATGTTGGGTATGATAATCCTCAATAAATTCCTGTTCGGTTAATGAGCTCAATCCTCGACGATATTGCAAAATTGAGGCAAAGTTCACCAATAAACCAAACACAATCACGGCAATGCCAAGCCACTGTCCATAGATAATTTTGTGCTGATATTCCTCAGGGCGCAGTAGTTGTAGCAATACATTTGATTTTTCAATCACAAAACCAAAGGCTATCAGGGCTAAACCACTGCGGTTCCATGCCAATGCTGTACGTTCCAAAGCGAACAATACGCGTGGATCTTGTAAATTTGACATTGCGCCCCCTGATGTTTAAGTCGTTGACGTTGAGCTTAGCATGATCGTAGACGGGCTGTTGTGTTGGCTTGGTGAGCATCTATTTTCCTTATTTTTCAAATATTTCTTTGAGATCACTCGGCATCCCTTGTGCAGATTGGAAGTTACCCTTGCTATCACGCCAAGCAATGGATGGTGTGGAGAAGAAACCATATTTGCCCATTAAGCTTTGGTTAAAATCAATTTTTTCTGCTATCTCTACAGGAATATTTTCTGCTGGTTTAAGGCGCTTTTTGCCACGATTGATATTGATATCAAGAAATACCGCTGTTGGATTTTTTGACATCAGTAAAGTTGCCACCTGAGCACGGCTTTCTTCACGAATCACACCCACTTGAATATGACGTAATTGAACCTTGTCTGACTCTACCCAAGGACGTGCTTCTTGCCAAAATTTATGGCAATACGGGCAATTGGGATCTGAGAATACATAGACAATACGTGGCGCATCGGTTATGCCATCTTGAATCCATGTTGAATCTTCTAATGTTTTCCATACATCATCCAAAATGGCTTTTTTCATATGGGTTTCAATTTAAGTGTTTGAAAGATTATTGCCTTGGGCATCAAACAACTCACCTTTTATATAATATTTACCATCTTTAGAAATAAAAATGGTATTGGAATATTGATCTTCATGCCCTACCCAACCTGTTAAACCTTCGGGTGCAGGAACTGGTTTTACAAATTGAAAGCCTTCTTTTTCTAGTTGTTTTTTAATGGCATTCGGATTAGCACTGACACCACATGCCACCGTCAACAGTGTTCCGATAACTAAACTGGTTTTAAGTAAAGTATTCATGACGCATACCCTATGATTAATTTATGGGTTAATTTTCTTGAGATATTGTTGCAACATCGCTTGACTGATTTCGCCTTGATGACGCGCAATCAACTGACCTTGTGCATTGAAAAATAAGGTAGTGGGTAAACCTAAACTGTTCACTGCTTGTGGCATTTCACCCTGCATATCGAGCAAAATATTTTGAAAACTGAAGTGATGTTTTGTGAGATAAGTACGGACTGTATCGACCTCTTCACCTTGATTAAGCATGACAAAATGCACCTCAGGATATTGATCCTGCGCACGCTGTAATACAGGCATTTCACGATGACACGGCGGACACCAACTCGCCCATAAATTCACAACCGTCGGCTGACCTTGAAATTGTTTTAGCGCAATCATTTCTGACCGACCTTGAATGGCTAGGTTCAGACTTGGAAAACTCAAATTTGGATAATGGCTATCTTGATACATGATTTTTTGTACTGTCCATCCTGCCCCCACCAGCATGACAAAGATCAGCAATAATGTGGCCTTTGCTTTGTTCGCAATGGCTGAATTTCGCCACCAAAACCATGGACTTCCTATAATTATCCCGCCAATCAGATGAAACCCTTTGTCTTGAATTTTCAGCATATCAATTGGCGATGCGAGATAAGATTCCAGATTTAATCCAATAAAGACTAGGCGTGCACCTATTAATCCGATCCAAATACTATTCCAAATAGAATCTTGGAAACGCTGTTGGATTTCGGTTGACCACTGTGCTTGTTGCCCGACTTTTCGTCCAATCATGGCACTGACCAGCAAAGCCAACACCAAACACAACAGTCCCCAAGGCAACATGAATGGTCCAAGATGCAGTGCTTCGCTTGAGATCATGGCGGTGTACCTCGGTTTAATCGGCTCAAGAGTTGCGCTGCACTAAAGGTGCCCGTCAAACGTAGATTGCGCTGTTCCTGATGCTCTGTATCTAAGAAAATTAAAGTCGGTGGCCCTAAAATTTGCCATTCTTTTAGTATGACATCCTGACTTACTTCGTATTCTGTTAAGTCGAGTTTGATTCGAGCAACAGCATCTAAAGCTGTTTGTACATCGGCACGAGCTAACACCTCTTTTTCAATCGGCTGACAAGCCACACACCAATCGGCATACACATCGATGAGTACTGCTTGTCCTTTGACTTTATTGAGTGCCTGTTCAAGCTCAGCTTGGGTACGTACTTTTTGCCATGCAACTAATGTTGTGGCTTGTGTCGTATTCAGTTGTGACCATGCTTGCGTGACATACCATCCACCCGATATTGCGGTCGCTAAGCTCATTGCAATGAACAGTAGTTGCGTCGGCATCTGCGAAATATGTGGACGTATCTTCCATAAAATGTAAACGGTGATACTGATGAATAAGAGTCCCATCAACATCAAATAAACCACACTCGGCAGTAAAGGACGCAGGAAATACAGCGCCAACAACAGCATGACAAAACCGAAAGTGAATTTCAGACGATCCATCCACACGCCCGGTTTGGGTAAGTACTGTGCACCAAACACACAGGCAATCAACAATGGTAAGCCCACACCTAGACCTAGAATAAACAGGTAACTAGCCCCCATCCACGGTTCAGGCAATTGCGCAACAAACAGCAAAGCCCCTGCCAATGGCGCACTCATACAGGGTCCGACAATTAGCGCAGAGATCATGCCCATAATGAATGAACCCCATAAGGTTCCACCTTTTTGTCGTTGTTGCCATTGATCTAAACGCTGTAATACACCTTGTGGTAAAGACAACTGGAATACGCCAAATAAATTCAGTGCAAACAGCACAAACATGACCGCAAATAACCCAATAAAGATGGGACTTTGTAACCAACGTTGGAAGTTATAGCCAAGTCCTGCCACAGCTAAACCCATCAAGGCATAAATCAATGCCATTCCGACCACAAAGACACCTGCAATCATGCCGGCACGATAGCCACGATGACGTTGCACCAAAATACTGGATAAGATCGGAATCAATGGTAAGGAACAAGGTAAGAATGCGAGCAATATCCCTAAACCTAAAAAGATGATCAGATTCAGTGTAATATTGTCTGTTGAAAGTAAATAAAAGAAGTACTGGTCGTTGTTCCAATCGGCCTGCTTCGTACGCTGTTCAGCATTCGTTGTAGTCACAGATTCAGAATTTGCCTGCATCATCAAGGCATCATCTAGCTCTGACGCACTGGCTTTGCTAGATTCTGTTAAAGCAGTCACTTCAGAAGAGGGACTTAAACCATTTTCATCCTCTTTGACTTCTGCTGTATTTGCTGGCGTTACAACTGTTACAGTTTCAGTGTTTTTCGCCTGTAGTTCTACAGGTATTGCAGTATTGGGTAATGACGACGATGTGACTGCATCTAATAATTTCTTTTGCGTTGTACTTTGCTGACTCAGCTTGTTTTCAGGCAATAATCCATCGGCATCGGTTTGAATGGTTGTACGCTGTACTGGATAACATAAGCCACTTTCGGCACAGCCTTGCCATTCAATTTTATAGCTTTGATTGGGTTGCATGGCGACAGTCGCTTGCACTTGCCCATAATATACGTCGGTCATGCCGAAATTGGGGTCATCTTTTTGCTGTGGACGAGGCAGTTGCAGTGATAATGCTTTGCCATTTTCAATGACTTTAATCTGATCATGATACAGATAATAACCATCAGCAATACGCCACGTGAAGCTGGCTTGGTCTTGCGCTGTCGATACAGCCTGAAAAGCAAATGCTTGATCAGGAGGTAAAAAATCAGCGGATGCACTTTGCACACTCAAAATGCTGAATATTCCACACAACCCTACTAACCCTATACGCATAGATGACTTTAATACCCGACATAAATCTATTTTGGTTGATTATGCAAAAGCATAAATTAAGGGAGCATTAATAAGATAAATCATTTATAAAATACAGGCAGGAAGTCAGGAAAACGCTATGTTTGTTGTTTTGGTTGAAGATGATCCATATATTGCCTCAAGTATTTGTGCCACATTGGATTTTTTAAATATTTCAATAGAACATGTGAGTCATGCGCGTGATGCAGATTATTTTATCCGCCACAGTGCGGTCGATCTATGTTTACTTGATTTAGGCCTACCTGACCAAGATGGTTTAGACTTACTGCGATCATGGCGCAGAGATCACATTCATGTTCCTATTTTGGTTTTAACTGCACGGTTACAGACCCAGCAATGTGTTGAGGCATTAAATGTCGGTGCCGATGACTATTTAACCAAGCCTTTTGAACTGGATGAACTGATTGCACGGGTTCATGCACTCACCAGACGTCACCGCGGTTTTTCATCGAATGTCATTCAATTTGACCACTTAAAGCTCAATAAAGACACCCAAGAAGTCCATTATCAAGATCAAATGATTCAGCTTTCACGCCGTGAATACAGTTTACTTGAAACCTTGATGAGCCATCCAAATCAAGTACTTAAAAACGAAGTGCTGTTAGACAAGTTATACGGCTTCCAAGACAGTATCGAAAGTAATGCCTTGAATGTCCATATTTATCATTTACGGCAAAAATTGCATGCGGACTATATCCAGACCATTCGGGGCGTCGGTTATATGTTTAAAATTCCTGAGTCAATGCCATGCAAAAATCACACAGCTTAAAATGGCGCTTGGTCAGTAGTCTTTTGGCTGTGATGATCGGCTTATGGAGTATGGTATTTGTTTGGCTGTATCTCGACTTACAAAAACGTCCACAGGACACTCTAGATCAACGTCTACATGCTTCCGCACAAATGGTGGCACGACTGATTCAACAATTACCACTGCAAAGCTTGGATGAGTCTGCCTTAGCCCAACAACTTGATTCCACAGATCAAGAACAATTGATCGCTTGCGAAGTATCTTTATTTAGTTCTGACATCAGTGTAGGACAGCATGTAATTGCCAAAACACGCGGGGCACCGAAAGATTTAAGTCAACAAGCGGTTGGTTTTAGTACTTGGCAACAAGGTCAGACGCAATGGCGCAGTTATGTGTTACGCCGTGGTGAGATTCAAATGGTGGCTGCAGAGCGTATGTTTTTGCGGGAGTCTTTGCTAAAACAAATTTTACAATCGGTCTTAATTCCGCTGATCTTGTCATTATTGTTGTGTATCGGCTTAATTGTTTTAATTGTTCGTCGAGAATTTAAAGCCTTGGATGAGGTTGCAAGCGATTTAAGTCAGTCTAATTTATCGCTCAATGAAGCAAGCCAATATTTAACGAGCTTAGATGCCAATACCATGCCCTCAGAGGTCTACCCCTTTGTGCAAAATTCGAATCACTTAGTGCATAAACTGCATCAAAGTCTTGAAAATGAAAAAGTCTTTAGTGCCTACGCGGCACATGAATTACGGAGTCCTTTAACCGCAATTAAAACCAATGTGCAATTGGCACAACTGATGGCGAAAACGGACGGCAATATGAAATTGCAATATAGCCTGGATCAAGCAAATCAAAGTGTCCGTCGCTATGCTGATTTACTTGAGCAATTACTGATGTTATCGAATACTGATCAATCTATTGAACAGATCAAAGCAAGCATTCAGGTACAGCCCATTATTGCAAAAGTACTCGATGATTTAGCACTGATTTATCCTGAAGCAACAGCTAAAATTCAGGTCGATTGGCACAGTCTTGGCGATTTGGCATTACCTCAATTTGTCTCGTATTCTGTTCTTAAAAATCTGCTTGAAAATGCACTATTACATGCAAATGCTGATGTGATTAACGTGAGTATGCAGAAAAACACTTTACACATTCAAGATAACGGTCCACATTTAAATGCCGAAGATATTCGTTACTTAGGGCAACGTTTTTGGCGTAAATCGTCTCAGCAGAAAGGTCATGGACTGGGCTTATCTTTGGTCAAAATAATGCTGCAACAATATGCTTATGACATCCAATTTGAACCGAATTTTCCTAAGGGATTAAAGATTACACTGTTGTCTCAAAAGAGTTGAATAAAGCAAATTATCATTTTTAGATCATGACTATTTATTCTTTGATTCTCAACGACCACTTTAAAAAATAGCTTGATATATTTGTAATAGACTGACTTGTAATACATTTATTTCAGTTCAATGGCAAGCTCCCTTGCTTTCTTTAAACTCATGTCAGGATATGGACCAAGCGACTCTGACTTACGTTCACCATGAACGGTATAACGTACATTCCAATATTTTTGTCCTGCAGGAGTCACAAGAAGTGAAAGACCATTCTCATCTGACAGACGGTAACGCTTATCTTGTGGCTGTGCTTTTCTGCATTCTGTATCTGTGAGTTTCATGTGTATTTACCCTTTATCAATAGTAAAATTATTGGGTAAATTTTCCCAATTATTACCCGCAGAAGGCAAAAATTGGGTCACACAGCTTAGGACAGGATCGGACAATACAGCCAATAAAAAAGCCCTTAAACATTGAATTTAAGGGCTTTTTTACATTCAGTCGAACATCTCTGAATTGAATTTTGGTGGGATGGCGTCAATTGAACAAATTTACTAAGTATATGTTTTATATAAATTAAAAATTATACAAAAATCACAGTGTACACCACAGTGTACAAATTATATGTTGCTAGGCCATTTCTCTGAGTTTAGTTGCCATGCTGGGTGGCGAACTCAGGAGTTAAAAACACTCCTTTTAGCGGATCGGATTATGAGGCTCGTTATTTGGCTTCCTCTTTTTGGTGGAGCGCAAAAACTAAATATTCGATCTGCTCCTCTTATTTGTGGCTCAGGTGCTCACTAACCATCTTTTTATCCGTTCACCATATTTGGTGATTGGATTTTAAATCCTGAATTAAGTTAGCCGTCCAAGTGGTTGATTAAGTAGCTCGGTTGTTTATATGCGCTCAAATTTGAGCATATCCCCCAGTGGGGGGTAGTCCTATGTTCAGGCCATTTGTAGCAGTGAACCGCTCCAATAATCACGCTGTAATTCTATTGGGATTTTAAGCCTTAAAACCACGTTTCCGCCCATCCCTCGCGCGCGCGCGCGTTTTTGTTGCAAAACGCAATTTTGCGCTCAGTGAATACCGTTGCTCACTTTTGAGCATCGCTTTTAGGGGTGGTCATTTTGACCATACCCATACTGTGTGACTGTACGAAAGTTTCGTAGTTCATTAGCCAACGCAATTTTGCGCCGTCATGCTGTTATCAATTGTTATGGCCTGGACTACTACAAAATACTACTTTCCGTTTACTGCTCGGACTTGTCAAAACTTAACATTGCAAGCAGCGTAAATCCTAAGTAATCCTAAGTTCACAACCTGACAAAACCTGACATTTAGAACGCCGTAGCTGTTAAGCAATAGTAAGCACCTTTAACTTTATTTTAACTTTTAACTCAAACAGAATTTTTTTTGCTGGTGCGGTTGGGAGTGGTCTCCACTTTGGGTCAGTCCATAAGTTATGAACTCCCCCCACTGGTTAGCCGTCATCACTCGATTGGTTAAACCTTATAAAACCTGATATTTGTTTTACGTAGTCATACAAGATAGGTAGTCGTTTAAAACGGCGTAAACTTTGCTGTACCTATATTTGAGCATGGTTTTAATGGTCTTTTTAATGTGGTGCTGTAAAACAAGAAATTCTTTACGTAGCTATACAAAATAGGGGGGTCTTTGCTGTACGTAGCTGTACAGAATCAAAGTTATTAAATCGCTGTATGCCTTGCTGTAATTGACATAGGTGGCATTTCTTACAAATACCCTGTAAAGCAAAATTTAGCATGACGTAGCATGACAAAACCGTACTTTTTGTTTGACGTAGTTTGACGAACTGCATATCTGATTAAAACGCCGTATGCCTTGTATGGCTTGGCATTGAGTGCATTTTTATAGATGTTTTTATTGGGGCTTTGTCCAACAAATACAAAAGGCTTGTCATGCAAGATTTTGCGACACGTAGCGACACAGAATTGATTAATTTACTTTGACGTACTTTGACGAAACTCAGTTTTAATAAAATAACTGTAATGCTTACTGTATAAGCCTTTGACACGGTTTTAAGGGTATTTTCTGGTGGGGTGCTGTCAAGGTAGATTAATGATGTTTCGTATATCTAAAATATGGCCGTTTTTGCTAGACGTACCTAGACAAAATAGGGGTGTAATCAATCAATTTCTTCAATTTGCGAAACAATCCTATGAAAGAGATACTTTTTGCAAAACTCACCCTATGAAAGAAGCGTTTTTTGTCTAATTAGACTGCACCGATCTAATGCTGTCTAAAACTGTTTATTCAGTTGTCATGATTTCCATGATAGTTGAATCTGCATGGTGATAATGACCACTCAGCCAATAAAAAAGCTCCCCATATTTAGGGAGCTTCGATTAAAGCAATTGCAGCTCATCGGCTCGAATCTCGGTTATTTCCTTTTCCGATCCGCTTTTGTCCTTATATTTCCTTGTACGCAAGCTGCCCTCGATATAAACCTTTCCGCCTTTCTTGAGGTACTTACTCGCAATCTCGGCTAATCGGTTGTTAGTGGTGATTCTGTGCCATTCTGTAGCCTCTTTGCGCTCTCCAGTGGCCTTGTCTTTCCAAAACTCAGTAGTTGCAACGCTGAATGTTGTAACGCTGCCACCGTTGGGAAATTGTTTAGTTTCAGGGTCACGGCCTAGTACACCCATCACTGTGACTCTATTTAAATTTGGCATTGGCTTAAATCTCAATTTATATATTTTTCTTCAAAAGTCTGACTAAATGACTAAATAGCTCTGTAACGCTTGATATACAAGGCTCTCTGTTTAGCAGTCACCCAAAACCACTATGACTAAATGACTAAATGACTAAACGAAAAAATTAAATGATTAATTCCATTTAGTCACTTAGTCACTTAGTCAAACCATGACTGCTAAACGGAAGCCCTTTAGCTGCAAGGCTTTCAGGCTCATTTAGTCACTTAGTCACGATTCTGCTAAAAAAGGGTGAATTACAACGTACCTTGTACGCCCTATGGATTCGATCTTGATATGATTTGAATCAATCAACTGCTCTACAACCATTTCCAAAAGGTTTTTATTCTTTTGCATTGGTCTAGGGCATGAGGTTTGAACATTTGAATACGCTATACGGTCGGTCTTTTGCTCATTGCACTTTTTGGCAATCCACTTAATAAGGCGTTCCGCTTCCGTTTCGGTTTTAACCTCAATATCTGCATACATTGCCCATTCATTTAAAGAATGCTTAACGACCTCACAAGCTCCCTTTAGGGTTTTGGCATCAATCCACTGCAAGCCCTCAAAATAAGCAAATACAGTAGCTAAACGGCGCGCTAATTGACTGGCACGACTAGCGAACGCTTGTAGGTATTCGTAGCGTTTTCCCTTGCCCTGTAATTCTTCAAACATATTGTAGAACGCTGCATCTATTTCCTTTGCTTCTTCATTCATAGGCAGAACATAACGCCCATTATGTAACTCATGCTCGGCTTTCACTTGAGGGCAGTAATCAAGTAGATATTCGCAGCGTGTCCAGTAGGCTATAAGTCTATGGTCTGTGCTTGCGTTTTTATTTCGATAGATTGCATCTTGTAGGCGTGTGCCTGCTAGGTTTTCGGGGATGGTTAGAATGAATCTAGGCAAAAAACCTTGTCCCCTTAGCACTGGGTCTTTCAATGCCTCGGCTAGAACTTCATGCTGTCCCTGTAGATTGAATGTGAGCCGAACGTCATAAGCTCGGCCACTGCCGTTTAAATTAGACTTGGATCGGGTACGCTCCACAAAACCATCATCAAATAACTTTGCATAGCCTCCTAGTGCTTGGTTACGTGTATCGGCTTTCATGCTATGACCGCCGAAAAACTGCCCTGCTTCATCACTGGCAATGGACGCATTATTCAAAACGCCGTCAATAAAAAGCCCTGCAATAGATTCTAAGGTGATGTCACTGTATAGGGTGCTAGGGTCGTTAGGTGGTGGATTCTCTGCACAATATGCCTCGCGGTCTTTTTTAGGTAATCCAGCCTGTGCGCTTTTCCATTGCTCAAGGTCACGGCGGTATAACTCGTACTGCTTGCGCTCGTGCTTAATAATGGCCTGATCTGCTAGGTTTCGGCTAGTACTCTTACGGCTGCCACTTTGCCCCTCTGTAAGCAAAAATAAGCTACATGGCTCTCCGTGTGCATTAAATGGATGAGGTGCATTTACTTTAGTTTGGGCAATATGCGACATAGCACCAATAACACATTGGGCAGTCATGGCAATTGGTGATTGCACATGCTCAGAAATGGCCTTTACTGCCTCCTGTGCCAGTGGTGGCAGTGCATGGATCGGATAAGGATTTAAAACGGTTTCTGATTGAGATAACGGCAATAACTCGCCCCAGTCGGTAGGCTTACTTAATAGCTCAATAGCTTCCTCAATAAACGCCAGCACCTCACTTACGCTTTCATCCTGACTTAATCCAATCTCGAACTGATTTACACCGATTCTTAAATACTGGCATAGCAGTCTAACAGCCGTGTTTTGCTCCAGCTTTTTAAATGGCTCAAGGTTTATATGCTCAATTCTGACAGGTAAATAAAGCTGCTTATAGCCTGCCTGTGATAGCTGGTTAATAACGAACTGTATTTGTTCAAAATCAAACGGCTTGAGTTCTGTTTTATGGTTGCTGCATAGGGTAGGCAGTAGTACCAATACAACGGCATAACCTGTTTGAGCAATCTTAAAGAATGCCTCCAGTCCATAAGTAATGATTACTGGCTTGGCATGGTCAAAATCACCATACCTTGCAAAACCTTTAGCCAGTCCATCAGGAATGACAGCTACACGCTGCCTATCTTGCATAACAGCACATTGAACAAGCTCAAGCAGCCCATCATAAATAGGCATAATCAAAGGCTGTGCATAGGTAACGCCGTTTATATCCACATTGCCATCATCAACATAAATCGGCTGCTCAGGACTGCCAAAACGCTGTATTAATGGATGTGATGAATAAGCATCATTAAACGATACAAGCTGTGTGCATTCGTTTAAAATGGCTTCGGGTGTTATTAGTTCTTTGGGGTGGTCATAATCAAGCATTATGGCTGCCCCCTTTCATCACATAATCCACCGCAGTTTCTAGCAATTCATTTAATGTGCTACAAGCTAAGGTCAAGCCGTTTATAGCTGCTGCTGTATGGCTTTTTGCTAGGTTTAAATGCGCCAGTTCTTCAAGCGTGTATAAGATGCCAGTAGCAAGGCTAACAATCATTGAGATGTCTAGTATTGTTTTTGCGCTCGCACTTTCAATATCTTCTAAAGCAGCATTTGCCAGCGTTTCGCATACTTCAAGCATCGCCTTTGCTTTGTTATCGGATATGTCGTGCTGGTCATAGCTCACATATAAGCGAAGCAATGTACCTTGCAGTGATTCAATAATCACTTGAGAATTTTCTAAAAAGTTTTGAGCGGTTTTATTGGTTTGTTTAGGCATGAGAATGCGCTCCTTGTAGTTTTGGAGCTTCACAAACCACTGTCAAATGATTGGTGTGAAGCTTGAAAGGGTTGACAGACAGGACTACAAGGTTTCCTGCACATCCGAAGATGTCCCTCCCAAGCTCCACATAACGATGCGGACGCATAGAGATATTACGCACAAAAAAGCCACTATAGAAAGTGGGCTGTACGCCTCGTAGTTTGTAGCCTGTCAAAGCTAACTTTGAGATTTTGCTCAAAGCCCGATTAATATAACCATACTTAGGCATGTTAGCAATATCGAATAATTTGTTTTTCATGCTTCTGCCCCTCTCAAGTAAGCATCAATAAGCTGCTGTAAGCTCTCCCCATGCAGCACCACAACGCCAGTGGCTTGAGGGTTTTGCATAAGTTGCTCCATACCGTCATCAATGGCCTGAACTCCACCGCCTACAGTGATTAGTTCGATAAAACTACAAGCCTCATTGTTTACGATTAAATCTGCCTCAATGTCTGCCTCGGTGTTAGTGCGATATGAAGCTAATACAATGTCTTTCATGATTTCACCTCACTGCACACGGTTGATATGAATATCTGAATTAATCAAAACGCCATCATTAGGCAGTCCGACTTTTTGGCGGTTATCCATCATTTTCAATAACTGCTGCTCTGCTTCTTCAAAGCTAATGCCAAAATGCTTGGCAATGTCCTCTAGGCGGTACATAGGTTCGCCGTCATCCGTATAACCGCTTGGCGGTGGCAATAGGTTTAATTCCTTCGCCTTTTGGTGCATTTCTTCTTTGATATGCTCAGGCGTGTAGTGCATTGTCAAAATGAGGGCCTGCTCTGTGATGGGGTGGTCATCTCCGTATTGCTTCACCATTGCTTTGTAATGGTCAAACGCTTTGAAAAACTCAGGGTTTACATGTTTATTCATTGTCTACCCCCTCAAAAGTTAGCTGTAAATTTGCTTTGCATGTTGTAATTCTTAGGTTTAAATCTCGCATTGAATAACGATGGTTCACTAATCCGGTGCCATGAAATGAACCTTTAGCCTTTTGGGTCTTTTCCTGCATACATAGGCGGTTTAATTCTTCATAGGCTGTCTGTCTTGCTGAATAGCTCCCAGTCTTGCGGATGCTTGGCAGTACCTCAGCAAATACCCAGTTTTGGAAGTTCAATGCTTCGGGTTTATTAGATCGGAAGATAACTCGATATAAATTTTCTTCATTGATAAAAACAAGTTCTTGCATACCGCCATTGGTTGAAATACGAATTTTATGTACTCCAGTAGGGTTTAATGCTCCCTGTCGTCTAGGGGTTTCGTTTTTAACGTACCCCTTTGATACCTGTACCAAGTCAGATGAACGAGAAATATTCATCACCTTACAAATATCAGGTAAACAAAACATAGGTTCGCCATTTTCATCAAAGGCAACTCGAACGCCGTATTCATTAAAATTAAAAATAGATGGGTTCATGCTTGCACCTCATTTAATTCATAACGAGCATGTGTGCCTTTGTTGTTTAGGTTCGGCTCTTGGTGGGTCACAATGTCATGCCCTAAACGGCGTAAACGCTGAATAACGGCACTCAGGCGATAGCAATCAAAGTGGTGAATTGCCTCTGCTTGGCTCAAGGTTTTACCCTGTTTGAGGTGGGCTAAAACTTGGGTTTGGTGGTTCATGTTTAAGCCTCCATAGCTGCAAGGCTTTGTTTTTGGCTGTTATGCCACTCTACAAGCTCGGCATAGTCGAAATAGACTGGTGCTTGTTTGGTGTCGCCAGTCTTGATAGGTCGGGGAAATGTGGCATCTGTACGCACGATATGGCGCAATGATTCACGGCTTATGTCCAGTAGCTCACAAGCTGTTTTAAATTGAATACGGATCGGTTTGATAGTCATTTATGCACCTACATGGCTAGATATTGTGTAAGTGCAGTATGTTTTTGATTTTTATTAAAATAAAACAAGTGCCACGCTGTTGTACAAACTGCTTTGCACAGCGTACAAAATGCGTCGCATATTGTAAAAGTTATCTTTTTTCTTTAGCTGCTTTCGATAGTAATGAATATATTTTTCTATAATTTTCTTCATCTACTAGAGCATTTTTATGTATGTGATTTGCACATTGTGTATAAGAATCCCAATTACTTGATAACCATATCTGTTTAATTCTATCTTTTGTTTTATTATCTTTTTCTTTTTTGCCTTCATGCTTTTTATGCGCCAGCTCCCTCATTCTTTCTGACTTTTCATTAATATCATCAATCTTCTTAATATATTGCGCAGTTGTGGTATCTGAAAAGCTAATTGCTCTTATCATATTTAATATGAATTTATCTGTCTTATTTCCTGCTCTTAAGTCTAAAGCAGTTCTTATTAATAAAAAAATATTCAGAAACAATAAGTAGTTAGCCGAAATACACATTCCTTGATCTAACTGATTGTTTTTATATTCTTTATACAATTCGAAATATGGTTTGAGTACTATTTTAGCTACTTCCTCCCAATTAGAAATAGCATCCTCTACCGTCATGTTGTCTAAAAAGTTGGAAATGAATAGCTCTGATTTTTCCTTAAATTCCTCTAAAAATTCTGTATTGTTATTATCTCTACTGTTAATTAATAAAATTCTATTTTTCTCTATTTTTTCTTTTAATTCATTGATTAATATTTCGCTCATCTTTCATGCCTCCCAAGCATCCCCAAAAAGCTGCTAAGCCAATCGGATTGGGTGTCCGACTTTCGGGAGCTAACCTAGACTTAGCAATCTGAATATAATCTATATTTACCTATATTTGTGCATTTATTGGCTAGTAGTGCGACAAGCCTTGTCACTGTGCTTTTTTAAACTGAATAATGCTCTGATCTGCAATTTCTTCTAAATGATTGGCGTACCATTGCATCATGCTTGCCCTGTCATCTAAATATTGAGCCTTGTTATACACCCCTGCTACACCGTCCTTTACGTGTGCCAGTGCTGCTTCAATATGACGTTCATCAAAACCACGATTGTTTAGTAAGGTGCTGGCAATGTGCCTGAATCCATGCGGTGTCTGTCTGCCTTCATAGCCCATACGGCGCAAGGCCATAATAAAAACCGTGTCTGATTTTGGCTTGCTCTTGTCCGATCTGCTCGGAAATAAATAATCTGAATTGGTTTGGTAGGTCTGCAACTCTTTCAATATCGCCACCGCTTGATTGGATAAAGGGACGATATGCTCACGGCGTTTCTTCATACGCTCGGCTGGTATATTCCACACCCTTTGATCTAGGTCGAACTCCTGCCACTTGGCTTCTCTTAGCTCGGTAGGTCGGCAGAACAGCATGGCTAAAAGCTGTAGGCCCATTCGAACGTCCATAGTTGGATAATTATTGATTGCCCTAAGTAGTGCTGGGAACTCCTGTTCACTCACATGCGACATATTTTGCTTAATACCTTGCTGTAGGAACTTTTGCAGCCCCTCCAGTGGGTTGTAATCAATACGGCCTGTCACCTTTGCAAAATCGTATATATCACGACACATAGCCCGAACTCGATTTACTTGTTCATAGATTCCCTGCTTTTGTTGAATACCTTTTAAATGATTCATCCATTCAATCGGTTTGATTGTGGTGTACAAGCGTTTCCCAAAAATCGGGAATATGTGTTTTTCCAGTGCGCCCTTATTTCGGGTCATGGTGTCTTGTACCCATGATTCCTTTTTTGTGTCTAACCATTCACGAGCCAATACTTCAAAGGTAGCACTGTGCTGTTCTACTTCCTGTCGCTTGCGTTCTTGTTTGGTAATGATGGGATTATCGCCGTGTGATATGTCTTGAACTATCTCAGATGCTTTTTTCCTTGCACCTTTACCCGATAATTCAGGATAAGTACCAATGCCAAGCCACGACCATTTACCATCCGCCTTTTTATACCTGAATAACCATGCTTTTTTACCATCAGGCTTTACACGAAAATATAAGCCGTCACCGTCCAGCTCCCGATATTCTTTTGATTCGGGTTCTAGGTTAGCCAGTACGGTGTCTGATAACGGTCTACGTTTAATTTCTGTTCTTTTCATGGCTTGTACACCAATGGATTCAATAAATCTTGCAATGTACAAGACAGTGTACACGGTGCATGTACACTGTAGCTAGTTATATTTAGTTATGTTTAGGCAAGAAAAAAGGCTCAATCCCTTTAGAATCAAGCCTTTTCGTTTTAAAACTTGGCATATTTTGCCATGTTTTGTTAGGTATTTGGTGGAGATGGCGGGAGTTGAACCCGCGTCCGCCAGCACTACGCTCGAGAATACTACATGCTTAGATATCGTCTATTGATTTAGCTCTTTGTGACCCGACGAACAGGGTACAAATCGCGATCCTTTAAGATTTAGTATAAGACCCCAAGGCTTGATCTTATACGGACTTGTGTGCGTTCGCTTCAGTCGGGACCCCTAACCACAAGTATTCAGGGATGCGGACAAGCTGCCCTTAGGCAGCTAGAGCGTAAGTTTCGTCGTTTGCGACTAAAATATGCAAATTTGATTTACGAGAGAAAATGCGCTCTCGACATGCATCTATGAGTTTCATCACCAGCGTCGAAGCCAGAAACATCCCCAAAGTAGCGTCATCATAGCATAACTTCAAAAAATTGCGATGCAATTTCGAAACAATTACACATTGATCTGCGCTTAATTACATAATTGCGTTAATATTTTATTTTTCAAGACCGCAAAAGAAAAATATATGAGCTTTTTATTGGCACTCGATCAAGGAACGACTTCAAGTCGTGCGATCATTTTTAACGAACATGGACAAGTTCAAGCTACAGCTCAACGGGAAACCCATATTCAAACCCCGCATTCGGGTTGGGTGGAGCAAGATGCTCAAGAAATTTGGAGTACACAAATTGCCGTCGTGCAACAAGCACTCGCTTCTGCTCGTATCCTCGCAAAAGATATTAAAGCCATTGGACTGACCAATCAACGTGAAACCACTGTGGTTTGGGATAAACGCACAGGTCAACCCCTTGCCCCTGCAATTGTCTGGCAAGACCGCCGTGCAACCGAGTGGTGTGGACAACTGACCCAACAAAACCTCAATGACCTCATTCACAAAAAGACCGGTTTACGTATCGATCCCTATTTTAGTGCTGGCAAATTGGTCTGGTTATTAGAACACACACAAGGTCTACGTGAACTCGCTCAGCAAGGTCATGTGGCTTTTGGCACGATTGACAGTTGGTTGGTGTGGAACCTGACACAAGGTGCAGAGCATGTGATTGAAGCCAGTAATGCTTCTCGCACCATGCTAATGAACTTACAGCAACAAGCTTGGGATGAAGAACTCTTAGAATTATTCGATATTCCCCTGTCGGTCCTCCCTAAAATCATCAGTTCAGATGAATATGTTGCAGATACCGCTACAGGTTTACTTGGCGCAAACATTTCCATTACCGGCATTTTAGGTGATCAGCAATCTGCGCTATTTGGACAGTCATGCTTTGACGCAGGAACAGCAAAAAATACCTATGGTACCGGCTGTTTCATGCTCTTTAACACCGGCACAGAAGTTCAATATAGCCACAATAAATTACTCTCGACCCTTGCATGGCAAGCTCAAGGTCAAACCCATTATGCACTTGAAGGCAGTGTATTTATGGCTGGCGCTATCGTGCAATGGCTAAGAGACGGTTTAGGGATTATTCAAAAAAGCAGTGATGTTGAAAAACTTGCGTGCCAAGTTGAACACACCGATGGCGTGGTTCTGGTTCCTGCCTTTACTGGGCTAGGCGCTCCGCATTGGGATAGTGATGCCCGTGCCCTCCTCTGTGGAATGTCACGTGGTACAAATAAATCCCACATAGCTCGTGCCGCCTTAGAGGCCATTGCCTTTCAAGTGTCGGATGTATTGACCGCCATGCAGTCAGACCTGTCTAGTCCACTTAAAGAACTCAGGGTCGATGGCGGTGCCAGTAGCAATGATATGCTGATGCAATTTCAGGCCGATATTTTAAATGTGCCTGTACTGCGTCCTAAACTTTTAGAATCAACAGCATGGGGCGCTGCCGCAATGGCCGGACTCAAAGCGGGTGTGTTTTCAAATCTTGATGAAATTGCCGCATCATGGCAATTAGAACGTGCTTTTGAACCCAAAATGAATGCTGATCAATGTGAATTTCATTTGGCCCAGTGGCAATCTGCACTCAAACGGGCGCGCTCGGACCTTTGATTTTTTTCAATCAACGCCGTATGCAATATAAAACGCTCGAATGAGCGGTTTTATATACTTGATGTTATTTAGTGTGCATGACCGCCACCCACACCTGCTTTAGGTCGTGGACAGAGCCAAATGATCAGTGCGGCGAATATAAAGACACCCGCCAAGACTAAAAACACATGATTGGCTGAAAGCGTTAAGGCTTCTTTATCCACCAAACTGGAGATGTAACCCAATGCGGATTCTGAACTCATTCCATGATTCACCAAGGTATTTTGTACCTCGGTAACTTGTAAATTACCGACCATTTCACTGCGTGCGACTTTGGTGTGATCATCCCAAATGGTTACTGCAATCGAGGCCCCAATTGCCCCTGCCATGGTTCTTAAGAAGTTCATCAAACCTGCCGCAGATGCCATGTCTTGTGGCAGTACCGATGCCAAGGCCATATTGGACAAAGGAATAAAGAAAAATGGCACGGCAAAACCTTGTAATATTTGCGGTAAAGCCAAAGCCATAAAGTCCGCATCCGTGGTCCAAAAGGCGCGCATAAGGGTTACACCACCCAAAATACTTAAACCAAAACTCGCCAAAGCACGTTGATCGTATTTGGTTGCAAGCTTCGCAACAATTGGCGACATGGTCAAACTACCGACGCCCATCGTTGCAGTGAGATAACCTGCCCACGTTGCGGTATAGCCCAAGTTGATTTGTAACCACTGCGGAATCAGGACAATACTGCCAAAGAAGGCACCAAAACCAAAGGCCAAAGCCAAGACCGAAATGGTAAAACTTCGGTACTTAAACAGCAGTATATTCACCACTGGATGCCGCTCAGTCAGCTCCCAAATCGTGAAAACGATCAGCCCAACAAATGCCGTCAGTGCCAGCACCACAATAAATGGATTATTAAACCAATCTCGTTCATGGCCCAAGTCCAACATCAACTGCAATGCACCGATCCACAACACCAACAGCAACAAACCTCCACGGTCTATTTTCAATTTTTGTGTAGGGGTTTCAGCCGTTTTCAGTAAGCGCATCGCTGCGATTGCACAGCCGATCCCAACTGGAATATTGATAAAGAAAATCCAATGCCAAGATAAATTATCACTGATCGTACCACCCAAAATTGGACCTAAAATAGGGCCAACTACAGTGGTCATTGCCCACATCCCCATGGCTTGGGATTGCTTTTCAGGAGGGAAAATGCGCATTAACAACGTTTGGCTCAGTGGCATAATCGGGCCACCAAATAAGCCTTGCCCAATTCGGCAAAACACCAACATTTCCAAACTGGTCGATAAACCACACAGTATCGAAAATACAGTAAAGCCAAATAGGCTAATCACAAAAACCCGTACAGAACCAAAGCGCCCAGCGAGCCAACCGGTTAATGGCACACAAATCGCTTCTGCCACGGCATAGGAAGTAATGACCCAAGTCCCTTGGGATGCCGATACTGCAAGGCTACCGGTAATATGTGGTACAGATACATTGGCAATGGTCATGTCGAGCACAACCATAAAGTTCGCCAAAGCCAAGACCAAGGCAGCGAGAATCAGACGACCACCTTTCAGGTCAGTCATTTGCATTTGCTGATTCATAGGCAATTACTTCGATTTCAAGTCAATCGTCGCTTCCATAGACAGCCCCACACGTAGTGGGTGTTCTGCCAACTCTTTTGGATCTAAACGTATCCTCACAGGTAAACGCTGAACCACTTTAATCCAGTTTCCTGTGGCATTTTGTGCTGGAATCAAGGCAAATGCTGAACCTGTGCCACCAGAAAAACCAGTGACTATGCCATTAAATTTAACTTTGTCACCATACAGATCAGACGTCAGTTCAACTTTTTGACCCGCTTGCACCCCTGCCAATTGGCTTTCTTTAAAGTTGGCATCGACATATAACTGAGAGACAGGCACCACCATCATTAATGACGTTCCCGGTGCAATGCGTTGCCCAACTTGAATATTGCGACGTGTCACCACACCATCAAAGGGTGCTTTAATTTGTGTACGTTCTAAGTCCAACTGAGCTTGTTGTAGACGTGCTTGTGCAATTAAAACATCTGGGGTTGAATTTTCATTGCTGTCTTGAATTAATGCATCATTTGCAGCTTTATTACTTTGTGCCGCTTTTTGACTAGATTTGGCTTGAGCGAGCCCTGCTTGGGCCACATCAAAACTGGCTTTAGCGGTATTCACAGCACTCTGCGCTGTGCTTAATTCTTCTTTAGAAATCGCACCCGTAGCAGCCAATTGTTGACGGCGTTGTAATTCATCTTGTGTTTTATTCAGATCGGCTTGTGCTTTGGCCACTTGTGCGCTTGCACTATGAATTGCATCATCACTGACAAAGATTTGTGAGTTTAAAGAACTACTATTCGCCGCAGTTTGTTTGTATTGGCGTTTTGCTTTAAGTAATTCAGCCTGTGCCTGAGCTAAGGCAATTTCAGCATCACGAGCATCAATGCGAACAAGCACATCGCCTTTTTTCACTTGCTGCGTATCACTCACCAAAACCTCTGCCACTTGCCCCGTGACCATCGAGGTAATCGACGCTGTTTCTGCACCGACATAGGCATTATCGGTACTGACGGAATGATTTAGAAATATTGACCAAATCAAATACATCACCAAAGCAATCACGATCAATACAGCCACTATACCAAGGCCTTTTTTTCTGCGTGCTTTTAATTCCTGATCGGTGGGCTGCTCTGTAGATGGGGTTTCTGGCAGGTTACTAACGGTATCTGTCATAGATTTGTCCTAAATCTAGCAGACTTGGTCATGGCATCATGAGCTTTGCAAAGCATGTCAACTTTGCTGTCAGATAATGGTGTCGTGAGAAAGTCTATCTTCTTCAATTTTCCGGCATTTTAAAGCTAAAAAATCATATCCTGAGAATAGAAAATGTAACTCGTCAGTCTTTTTTTCGTCGGCAACAGGATAAAATCATGCCCTGCTGCCAATGCTGGACTTTATTTTTTCATCATTTTGAATGTGTTAACTTAAAAATGGCTTAATAAGCATACGATGCAATCGCCGTTGCAATCGCTTTACCTTCATCATTAACCATGGTCATACGCATAGTGCAACCCTTACGGCCTAAACGTAAGGTTTCAGCTCGTGCAACGAAATACTGTCCACGTCCTGGCGCCAAATAATCCACACGCATATCGACGGTCGCTAAGCGAGATACCTTTTTACTCGTTTCTACTAGATCTTCAGCTGTGGCCTTTTTATACAATTCTGCCATCGCAGAGATACCACCGATACTGTCGAGTAAAGTTGCCGCAACACCACCATGTAAAATTTGGAATGCGACATTTCCTATTAGATTACTGGCCATGTCCACACGTGCTTCGATCTGACCATCGATCACCGTCATTTTCATGGCATTGTGTACAAAAAATGGGGAGCTGTTAAATGCTTGAGCAATGTTATTTAATAAAGTATCGATTTCATTCTTCGAGTTTAGGTCAATATTACCGGTCCAACTCTTATTTACATCTGTCATAGCCTACTCGAATCGCTGTCATTGAATAAAAAAATAATACGGGGTGCGCCAAACCCTCATTATGCGTCTACAATAGTCAAAGTTTAATACTGATCAATGAGATTGTTATGACCTATACGTTCAATCGTCCAGCTTTTCCTGCCACTCGCATGCGTCGCATTCGTAAAAATGACCAGCTTCGCGCTATGGTGCGTGAAACTCAACTGACGACTGATCATCTCATTTATCCAGTATTTGTGTTGCCAGGCCAGCAACAAACTCAAGATATTCCAAGCATGCCAAACGTACAGCGTCTATCTGCTGACTTGTTACTAAGAAAGGCAGAACGTTTACTCGAATTGGGTGTTTCAAAATTAGCTTTGTTCCCAGTTACACCACAGGAAGATAAAAGCTTAACGGCTGAAGCAGCTTGGCATGAAGATGGCTTAGTCCAAAGCACCATCCGTTTATTAAAAAAAGAACTACCAGAAATGGTTCTCATCACTGATGGTGCGCTCGACCCATACACCACACATGGTCAAGACGGTATTATTGATGATACCGGCTATGTACTAAATGATGAAACCGTTGAATGCTTAATTAAACAAGCGCTCAGCCATGCCGAAGCGGGTGCAGATGTGGTTGCACCAAGTGACATGATGGATGGTCGTATCGGTGCAATTCGCCAAGCCCTTGAAGCCAATGGCCATATCTATACCAACATCATGGCTTATTCTGCAAAATATGCGTCTAGCTTTTACGGGCCATTCCGTGATGCGGTAGGTTCTTCAAGCAACCTCAAAGGTGGCAATAAATATAACTATCAAATGGACATCGGTAACCGTGCAGAAGCTTTACATGAAATCGCACTGGATATCCAAGAAGGCGCCGACATGGTGATTGTAAAACCGGGTATGCCGTATTTAGATATCGTCCGTGAAGTCAAAGATAATTTCGGTGTTCCAACATTTGTCTATCAAGTGAGTGGCGAATACGCCATGTTGGCAGGTGCCATTCAAAATGGTTGGCTGTCTGAAAACGTGATTATCGAATCGCTTATGAGCTGCCGCCGTGCAGGTGCAGATGGGATCTGGACTTACTTTGCTGAAGATGCAGCACTCATGTTGAAAGACATGAAATAACCTGCAAAGCCTTCCTGAAATGGTAACGTTCAGGAAGGCTTTTTTTATATCTGTAAAATTTAAAAAACAGTCTTGGAAGAAAAACTTCGGCGTTGCTGAAGTTAAGATCAAACTCATACATTCATCGGTTAAAAGAACATGAATATTGCCATTATTGGGGCGGGTATTAGTGGTTTACTCAGCGCATTAGAACTGGTTGAACGCGGTTGTACGGTGACGATTTTCGACCAACAACGCACAGGTTCCGCCGCATCATGGGCTGGCGGTGGCATCCTCTCCCCGATGTATCCTTGGCGATATCCCAATGAAGTCAATGCGCTCGCACGTTATGGCAAGCAGAGCTACCAAAAATGGAATGAAAAATTAAAACCGATCACTGGGATTGATTTTGAAATTCATGAAACTGGCATGCTGATTTTTGATGAAGATGATTTTGAAATTGGCTTAGATTATGCCCGTTTGCACCAAGACCCGATGCAACATGCGGAATATTTACAATCCGAGCAAATTGAGCAGATTAATCCTCACATTTCAGCACGCTTTGCACATGGCATTTATTTTTCACAATTAGCCAACATCCGTAATCCGCGACTTTTGCAGTCTTTAACGGCTTATTTACAGCAGCATCCTAAAGTTCAGATATATGAAAATTGCCCGATCCGCCAATTAAACCGTTCGGACAATCGTATCCAGTCCATCACCACCGCAGATGGCAAACAACATACAGCTGATCAATTCGTTATTGCCACGGGCGCTTGGTCAGCCGCATGGAGTGAACAACTAGACATTGAGATACCCGTACAACCCGTGCAGGGACAAATGCTTCTCTTTAAAACTCCGCAGAACTGGTTGCCGACCATGTGCATGAATAAAGTCATGTACTTGATTCCACGCCAAGACGGTCATGTGGTTTGCGGCTCAAGTATGCGCCAATGTGGCTTTGATACTCAGACAACAAATACAACCTTGCAGCATATTCAAAAATCCTGCTTTGACATGGTACCAGAGCTTGCCAACTTTCCGATTGTGAAATCTTGGGCTGGCCTGCGCCCATCTTCGCCTGAAGGGATTCCATATATTGGGCAGATGCCAAATTTCGACAATCTTTGGGCAAATTTTGGGCATTTTAGAAATGGTTTATGCATGGGACCAGCTTCAGCTCAGTTATTGGCTGAACTTATGACTGGGGAAACGCCTTCATTCAATGCGGACCACTATAGTCCGAGTCGCCTGTTTCAAGATGCATTGTTAAGCGTCGAATAATGGTCAATCCGTCAAATTCAACTAAGCCAATAAATCCTGCAAGGCTTCTTTTAACGTCGGAAATTTAAACTCAAAGCCTTGCTGTAATAATGCGGCTGGCTGAACCAATTGACCATTTAAAATTAATTGCGATTGCTCACCCAATAAAATTTTAAAAACAATTGCAGGCACATTGAGCCATGGCTTTTTCGCTAATTGACGTGCTGCAATCTGCGCAAACTGAGCCTGCGTCGATTTTTCAGGCGCAACTAAATTAAAAATATGCGGATCGATTGGCGTGGGTTCAAGCAACGCATGTTTTTTCTCAGCTTGTTTCATTAAAAACAGCATACTTCGGATCACATCTTGTATGTGTATCCACACAAAAGGCTGCCGACCAGAACCTATTTTATTGACCAAATTGAACTGAATCGGTCGCAACATTTGCGGTAAGATCCCGCCACCTTCAGCCAAGACCACACCTAGTCGTGTGATAATGGTATTTTGTTCAGGAAATTGGCGTGTGACTTGCTCCCAACTTTGGCATAGCTCTGACATAAAAATGGCTTGTGGTGCAGTATTTTCATCGCACACTTTTGTCCATTGTTCTTCAATATCAATACCATAATAGCCAACAGCCGAACCTGAAATAATGCATTTCGGAAAAATTTTACGTTTACGTAAATATTGATACAGCGCTTCTGTGGTTTTGACCCGACTTTCTAATAATTGCTGTTTACGCGTCTCTGTCCAACGACCTTTGCCGATACTTTCACCTGCAAGATTAATCACATAATCAATTCTGTCATGAGGAATTTGATCGAGCTGCTGTACCCAAGTTAAATGTGGTGATTTAAAAATACGCCCAGCCTTACGACTGAGCCCAATCACTTTATAATCCGCAGCTAAAAGTGCCTTGATGAGATGTGTGCCAATAAAACCGCTGCCACCCGTCATCAGTACTGTGGGATGATGCATAATTTGTTCTTATCTATATGAAATAATACTATTATCTATAGAACAAGAT
The DNA here is from genome assembly GCF_003268405.1 of Acinetobacter sp. CFCC 11171. Lineage (NCBI taxonomy): Bacteria > Pseudomonadati > Pseudomonadota > Gammaproteobacteria > Moraxellales > Moraxellaceae > Acinetobacter > Acinetobacter sp. CFCC 11171. The sequence continues at coordinate 28,115 of NZ_LQXP01000021.1, forward strand.
CACCAAACGATCAAGCTTTATGCACCAAACTTTTGAGCAGCCATCCGCTGTGCTTGCGGACCATAAAACCAATAGGTGATTAAATACAAAGGGATAGCCATCAGTAACAACATGATCACCATTAAACTCATAAACTGAGGATGTTGAACATAGAGCATTAAATTTTGCCAAATTTCAGGATCTTTTCTTGAAAAAATTGCGATACCCAAAAGTACAAAAGCTAAATTATATAACCAAAAAATCAGGCTAAAACCTAAGGTAAATTTTTTACGCTCTGCCTGTGTCGGTGCTCTCTGATTTTTATTTAAAAACCGAAATAACACCACGATCATGGCAACCAGGTAGGGTACGACTGTTAAAATACCACCTACACCCTGTGGCAATAATGCAGCGATCACACCGCAAATACAGGTCATGATTAAACAAATGAAAAAAAACAATAAAAAATAACGTGTTAAAGACACCATGACCCTAACCCAAGAAGAAGTTGACACCTAGTATAAAAAAAAATGCATTTTTTTTCATTTTCATGTCAACCAATCTGTAATCGGCTACGTTATATAGGGTACAAGGTCTGTAGCAACCGATGATTTGGACGGCATCCACAATGTTTCGGTGACCTTTTTAAAAGCAATAAGCTTCATTTTGAATTTAAGTATGAACAGCAGCCATCACTTAAATTTAAAATCGATTTTTTGACCGACGATTTCATCATCACTCGAATCGTCGGTCTTTTATTTTGTGCCTTATGTATTCAGCATTTAATTTTTATATTCTACACCCAAAAAAATCAGCCGATAAAATATCGACTGACTGAAAAATCTATGCAACTTTAAAATAAGTCACAACTGTAAATCTATGTTATGCAGCACAGTAGCGATTACGCCCCTGTCTTTTGGCTACATAAAGGTTTTTATCAACTTGATCCAGAAATTGCATTGGATTATCCAGATCTGAAGGAATAATGGTTTTTACCCCCATGCTGAGTGTGACGAGTTCCGACACCGCAGAGGCTTTATGCGGTAATCGTGCAGCACGCACGGCATCCATAATTCTATCGGCCATCACTGCTGCTGCGGCTTCATTGGTCTCTGGTAAAATCCAAGCAAATTCCTCGCCACCAAAACGCGCAACTAAATCACGAGGTCGTGTACAACAAGATTCCAAACTTTTAGCAATTTGACGCAGACATGTATCCCCAATCACATGACCATTCAAGTCATTGTATTGTTTAAAATAATCTAAATCGATCAAAATTAAACTCAGCGGCTTTTGCGTGCGGATTGCGTTTAACCATTCACGCTGGTAAAAGTCATCAAACAAACGTCGATTAGCAATACCAGTTAAGCCATCTTTATATGAATATTCTTCGAGCTGACGTTGCAATTTTTGTAGTTGTTCCTCTTGTTTTTTCCGCTCGGAAATATCAAACATAAAGCCGACAAGACAATCTACATCACCATTTGGTTTACGCACGACATGAACAACATCACGTATCCAAAGATATGAACCATCTTCTTTAAGTGCACGATAATCTGCTTCATGATCTATACCAGCCATGGACTGTGAAACACAATAATTCAGTACATAATTACGGTCTTCCTCGTGCATACGTGATGCCCAATCATCTACCGTTTTCCAACTACTTTGTTTCCAACCGAGTAACTTTTCAATTTGCGGTCCAATATAACTAAATGTTTTACTGTCCCAATCAATACACCAAGGAATGGCTAATGTAGACTCTAATAAAGTCTTATACACCATATTATTTGCAAGTTTTTCTTCATCAAAAGGATTATTTGGCATGTTGCATCTCCTGCTACTCCAAATGCAGGCAATATACCCGCTGTACAATAATTCACCTATATACAGGATTAGAACAACATTTTATATTCCTAGTTCTTGGTATTTTTTACCCTAATTTCAGATCTCAACTATTTGAAACGTGTAATCCATCAAAGAAAATATAACAACAATGAACCAGCTCTACTATTTTGAAATTAAAAGTTCCGATCCAAAGCGTGAAGTGGCCTTTTATTCTGCAGTTTTCGGTTGGACATTTACCCCAGTTGAAGGGCTACCAATTCAGTACTTCCGTATTGAAACTCAAGGTATTCATGGTGGCTTGTTAGAACGCCCTGCTCAGACGCCACCGACGCACTGCGGCACCAATGCATTTACCTGTAGTTTTGAAGTTGAAGATTTCGACCAAATCGCTGAGAAAATTTTGGCGCAAGGTGGTCAAATTGCCATGGAAAAATTTGCGATCCCCGGTCAATGTTGGCAAGGCTATTTCTTAGACCCAGACCACAATACCTTTGGCCTTGTGCAAGTCGATCCAAATGCACAGTAAACACTTGGTTTTTGATTGGGGAGCTTCTACTTGTCGAGAACGACTTAGTTTGACGTATGAATGATTAATCGCCCTCGAAAACGTGACCATCTGTGATACTTTAGAGCCCAATCAATTTTTTTGATTTTTGGGGCTTGCATGACTGTTCGTTTTTTTCATACTTCTGATTGGCATTTAGGACAATTTTTCTATAACCACTCACGTGACTACGAACATGAACAGTTTCTCAATTGGCTGCTTGAACAAATAGCACAAAAACAGCCACATGCCCTGCTCATTGCAGGCGATGTTTTTGATGTGATCAACCCCGCTTCCAGAGCGCAAAAACAGTTGTATCAGTTTCTAGCAGATGCACATGAGCGGGCTCCGCACATGCAAACCCTGATGATCGCAGGCAACCATGACTCAGGCTACCGTATTGAACAAGTTGAGCCTTTATTAGAAAAATACCATGCCAAAGCTGTAGGCGTGGTCCATAAAAATACCGAAGGTCAGCTCGATTTAGACCGACTGCTGGTACCTATTTATGATGAACACAAAAATGTAGTGGCATGGTGCCTGACTTTACCTTTTCTACGTGCTGCCGAGATCACCGGTTTCAATGATCAAACCACCAATAGTCAAAATGCCATTGCCTATGTACATCAACAATTAATTGCTGAAGCCAATGCACGTAAAACTCCAGATCAAGCCTTAATTTTAATGTCCCATGCCCACATGCAAGGCGGTGAAACGTCAGACTCAGAGCGCCCGATTATTATGGGCAATGAAGAAGCAATTTCAACCGCCCTGTTTGATGATGTAATTGACTACGTGGCTCTTGGGCATTTGCATAAACCGCAAAAAGTTGGACAAACTCATATCCGTTATAGCGGCTCACCGATTCCCCTGTCATTTAGTGAAATCAATTATAAGCATCAAGTGCTTGATATCAGTATTGACCCGACTCAAAGCGATGAATCACGCTTTCAAATAGAGTCCTTAGCGATTCCGCGCAGCGTGCAATTGCATCGCATCAAAGGCACAATTCCAGAAGTTTTGGCACAATTATCCGCTTTGCCGAGCGGTGAAATTGAAGATATTGATCAGCGTGAATATGTCGAAATTGAATATCATACCGACACTCCGCCTGCACCGAATTTACGACAGCAATTTGAAGAAGCGCTAGCGCCAAACCGTTATCGTTTGGTGCGCATCAGCCGACGTTATTTAAATTCAGATCAAAATAATCCGCAGCAAGCCGCAATCAACCTTGATCCGCCTACGCCTGAAAAATTATTCCAAAACCTTTGGGAAAAACAGGGCTACGGTGCTGATGACACCGTAATGAAAGATTTTTTAAGTTTGGTCGATGAAGCACAAAAATCACTTGAAGATGATGCGAACACTTAAGGAATTGCCATGAAAATTTTATCTATACGCATTAAAAACTTGGCATCTTTAGCGGGTGAGCATTTTATTGATTTTGAATCTGAACCCTTAGCAAGTGCAGGCTTAGTGGCAATTATTGGTAAAACAGGTGCTGGTAAATCGACTATTTTAGATGCCATGTGTTTGGCGCTGTTTAACCGTGTGCCGCGCTTAAAAGACAGCGATGGCAAACTCATCGATGTAGATGGTTCAGAGCTGCCGACCAACTCACCGCAAACAGTCTTGCGCCGTGGTACAGGCCAAGGCTTTGCCGAGCTCAGTTTTATTGCTCAAGACCAAAAAGTCTATTCTGCACGTTGGGAAATTAAACGTGCCCGTGAAAACCCAAACGGTAAATTGCAAAGCGTACAGCGCTCACTGAAATGCTTAACAGATGGCACTGTTGTTGCGGATAAAACCAAAGCGGTTGAGAGCCAAATTTTACGCATTACTCAACTCAGTTTTGAACAATTCACCCGTGCCGTTTTACTGGCTCAGTCAGAAGTGACCGCTTTTTTAAAAGCGCGTGATAATGAACGTGGCGAGCTATTGGAGTATCTAACCAATTCCAGTATTTTCGGGAAAATTGGTCAATTGGCCTTTGAAAAAACCAAGCAAATTGCCAATCAGCGTAAGGCTTTGGAAGTTCGACTCGGTGATATTGAAATTTTATCGGATGAAGATCTTGCCTTATACACGGCGAATTTTCAAAGTCATACAGAGTCTTACCAAAAATTCGAAAGTGAAAAGCAGCAATTGCTCAAACAGCAGCAATGGTTTCAACACAAAGATAAACTGATTGCGGATATTCAGCAACGTGAGCAATATTTGGCTGTTCAACAGCAGCAACTCGATGCACTGCAGCCGCAGAAGCAGCAATTGCAGCAACTGGAAAAATTCGCCTCAATCCGTCCAAGCATCATTCAACGCAAGAATTTAAGTACTGAAATAGCAACGCTGCAGCCTCAATTGGCTCAAGCACAGCAGCAGTTCAACGCAATTGAAATTAAGTTTAATCATGAAAAAACTCAATTTAAACAACTTGATCTACAGCAAAAACAGCAGCACCAATTTGAAGTTGATCATCAAGATCAAATTGATTTAGTACGTGCGCGAATTGCCGACCGCCGAGTGCTAGGCGATCAGCTAATTGCTGTAAAAGATGAACTCAAAAAACTGCAAGATCAGCATGCCCCGCTGCTTCAAGCCGAACAGCAATTGTTACAAGTACAGCAGCAGTTAGAACAAAATATAGCGCAGCAAAATACCCTACTCTCGCAAACAGCACATTTTCAAATTTTGGATGAAGCACTGTCTGCACATCTCAGCCCTTTACAGCGTTTTATTCAAAGTTATGTGCAATTTGAGCAGCAATATGGTGATGTCGCTCAAGCCACGCAACAAGTGGCACAAAAACAACAGCAACTTGACCAGCTCATTCAGCAATTTGGGCAAGACCAAGCACTTAACTCGAAAATTACGGGCTTGCGTACAGCGCGTGAAGACTTATTAAATCGCATCAATAAATTAGATATCACCAAGAGTCATTGGCAGCATTACCACGCCATTCATGTTGAACATCAGCAAAAATTGCAAGACCAGCACCAACTGCAAAGTGATCTCACACAGAATCAGCAGCAATGCAGCATGGCTGAAACTGAATTTCATGCACAAAAAGCAGCTCGAGAGAATTTGCAAACTGTACTGCAGCAGCAGCGATTACTGCATGCAGAAAATATTGAACAGCTCAGAGCAAATCTGGTTGCAGGTGAAGCATGTTTGGTCTGCGGCAGCACCGAGCACCCTTATACATATAACCAAGATGTGCTTTCCCATGAACTATTGAAACTGCAAGTACAGCAGGAACAGCAAGCACTAGCGCAGGAAAAAATAACGTTTGATCTGTGGCAGCAACTGCAAAAAAAATGCACACAGCAGTCCACTGCCTTTGAAGCCAATGCACAGCAACTCACCGCAATCAGCACGCAACAGAGCAATGCCCAAACCCAGCTTGAGCAATCACTTAATGCACTGAATATTCCATACGATTTGCACTCTGATTTGAGCTTGCTTGAAACGGCTATAACGCATCATATTGCACAAACACAGCAATCTTTGCAGCAAACAGAAGCTGATTTAAAAACCCATGAACAGGCGCAGCAAAACAGCCATACTTTGACTCAATACATTCAGCACACGACAAAGCAGCTGACAGAAATACAGCATGCGGAACAAAATATTCAACCTATTTTGTCTTTATTGGATGACACTGAAAAATACGCATGGCAGCAGTCAACCCGCACCGCTGCTGAAGAAATTTATATTCAATTACAGCAACGTCTTAACACCTTAAAACAACGTAATGAACTAAATGCTCAGCTGAATCAAATAACACATCAGCTGGAACAGGCAAAACAGCGCAGTAAATTCAGTCTAGAGAATATTGCTGCAACTGAAAAACGCATTTCGACACTGTTAGAAGAAGGTAAACAAAATAGCGATCTTGCAATCCAAGCTATTTTTACCATGACTCAAGTAACTGTTGAAAAACCGCATGAATGGTTATTACAGTTTGAGCAAAACCGACAACAGCTGCAGACTCAGTTTAATACCGTACGTCAACAATTTGAGCAGCGACGCCAAGCCTTTGATACGGCACAAGCAACACTGCAAAAATATCAGGCACAGCAACTACAGTTGCAAACTCAACAAAATGCAGCCGCGTTGAGTATTCAACAGTGGTTAGCGCTGCATATTGATTTTAGTGACGCCTTGTTACAGCAGCTCAGTGAAATTACACATGAGCAAGAGCTGCAACTGAAACAGCAAATTAGCTCGGCTGAACGTACATATAGCGATGCTCAGTCTGCTAAGAAAACATTGGATGAGCAACTACAGCAGCACTTAATGCTGCAGCCTGAAATCGAATTTGAAGCACTACTCTCACAATTACAAAGTTTGGTTGAACAAATAACCCAAGTGATGGAACAGCGTGATGAAGTGAAACTCAAACTCGAAGTACATCAACGCAATGTAGCAAAACAGCAGCAATTTACCGATCAGATTCAACAGATCCAATCTGAGGAACATCGTTGGAATAAGATTTCGAGCTTAATGGGCGATGCAACGGGCAAGAAATTCCGTGATTTGGCACAGCAATATAACCTCGATATTTTAATTGAATATGCCAATCAGCAATTGGCGATGCTTTCACAGCGCTATACCTTAAAGCGCCTTGAAAACTCATTAAGCCTAGCCATTGTCGATCATGATATGGATGGTGAAACCCGCTCGGTCTCTTCGCTTTCAGGCGGTGAGTCTTTCTTAACCGCGCTCGCTTTATCCTTAGCCATTGCGAGCATGGCATCAGGTACAACAAAAATTGAAAGCCTATTTATTGACGAAGGATTTGGTACGCTAGACGCTTCAAGTCTGCACATGGTGATGAATGCTCTGGATCAGCTACAAAACCAAGGGCGTAAAGTCGTGCTAATTTCTCACATTCAAGAAATGCACGAACGAATCCCTGTGCAAATTCAAGTCAATCCTGTCGGAGCAGGTGCAAGCACCATCCAAATCGTATCTTAAAAAAAGCCTGCTTAAAGCAGGCTTTATAATTTTTGATTCTCTAGATCATTACGTCCCGAGTGGACGTAGCGTTAAAATCTGTTCACTACGCCCAAATGGGCCATGGACATCATGCAATACAGAACTACTCAAACCAACACCATCCGCTCCATACTGCTGCACGGTTTCCAGACCTAACCACTGTCCCTGTGGTAAACGGTGCAAATGGATTTGTAGATCCAGATTTGGAAAGCCCCAGCCAAATGGCCAATCCTGACGCGGAACAATACCATTGGCGGTATCAACCATGCCCATTAAACGGACAAAATCAGCAGTCGGCTCACCTTCAACCATGTCATGCTGTGTTCTCAGCCACACAATGCCTTGACCTGCACGGCGCCCATGGCTTCTTGCTTCAATCGACTGAATATATCCCCCCGGCCACTGACGGATACCGTCCCAAATCGGCGCAGTTTCTGGCCCAGTCACATCAGCATCCTCCAAACCTTTCACGGACTGGCTATTTTGCGTCATCATGCGCCAAGTGCGTGCCACAATGCAGGTTTTGCCCTGAGCCCGCATTTCAGATTCAATCAGTTCAATGGTTTTTCCCGGACGAATCACTTGCGTGATTATTTCAAACTCGCCAGCAGGAATTAAGCCCAAAATATCGAGGCTAATGCGCCCGATACGCATATCATGACGTGGTGAAAAACGGTCTAATTCAGCACAAATAATGCCTGTAGCTGGTGCCATGTGTTGCTCATGTGCATTCCATGCACCTTGTGCTAAATTGGTCGAATGGTAATGTGCCGTGACACAGCCTTGCGCATCTACGTCGCGTTGAATCAACTGATAATATGCCGTCATGAACTTCCCTATTTGTCCAAGTGTGAATTACTTCAATACCAAAAACATCCTGATTATTTTGTACTCAACTTTAATGGAAAGTTCAAATTAAAAGGCTCACTTTGAACCCATAGGTTTCATCTATTGTGAAAATTTATCTGCTGTGCTTACACTTTATAAGCCTAGTTTTTGAAAGCAGGCTGAATCTTCTGTCCTATTTTGAATAATCACGTGCGCCAAACAATGCTGTCCCCACGCGAACCATCGTTGAACCCGCAGCAATCGCATCAGTCATATCGCCTGACATCCCCATACTTAATGTATCCCAATCTTCAGGTTTCGCATGCTGTGCTTTGACGTGTTCAAAGAGCATTTTGGCATCAGCAAACGCTTGCGGATTGTTTGGAGCAGGAATCACCATCAGTCCACGTAAGCGTAAATTCGGTAGCGTAGAAATCTTTGCGACCAAATCTGCTACTTCATTCGGCTGACAGCCATCCTTCGTATCTTGCGCATCAATATTGACTTGTAGGCAAATATTCAAAGGTGCTTGCGTCGCTTCTCGCTGGCTTGATAAACGCTCCGCAATAATCAAACGGTCTACCCCATGCACCCAAGCAAAGTTTGAAGCCAAATGTTTGGTTTTATTGCGCTGTACATGACCAATGAAATGCCAATCAATCTCTAAATCTGCCAAAGCCTCAATTTTTTCAAGCGCTTCTTGCAGATAATTTTCACCAAATGAGCGTTGCCCCGTTGCATACATTTCTCTTAGCATTTCAGCAGGATGCGTCTTAGATACAGCCAACAATTCAACCGATTGCTGTGGTCGACCCGCAAGTTGGCAAGCCTGCTCAATTTGCTGCAAGACTTGATTTCGTGCTTCTTGAAGTTTATTCATTGACGGGGTTCTCATTTCATTCATCTTTTTTTGCATTGCCCTGCAACTAAGTGTTGGTTAAGCTGTGGGAAAGCCTTATTATTCTATCAAAATAATTAAGATTTAATTTTTATCTCGGGGATTTTATGGACATTACAGAACTATTGGCCTTTGCTGCCAAAAATAACGCTTCGGATTTACATTTATCTTCTGGTATGCCACCAATGATTCGTGTGGATGGTGAAGTTCGTCGTATCAACCTTCCTGCTCTTGAACATAAAGAAGTGCACAAATTGGTTTACGACATCATGAACGATAAACAGCGTCGTGATTACGAAGAAAAATTAGAAACTGACTTTTCATTTGAAGTACCTGGTGTGGCTCGTTTCCGTGTGAACGCATTTAACCAAAACCGTGGTGCTGGTGCCGTATTCCGTACCATTCCTTCAAAAGTACTAACCATTGAAGATCTTGGCATGGGCCAAATCTTCAAAGATATTTGTGAATATCCACGTGGCATCGTATTGGTGACCGGTCCAACAGGTTCGGGTAAATCAACCACGCTTGCTGCGATGGTTGATTACATTAACGACAACCGTTATGACCATATTTTAACGGTCGAAGACCCGATCGAATTTGTACACGAATCAAAAAAATGCTTGGTCAACCAACGTGAAGTACACCGTGATACGCACGGCTTTAACGAAGCACTTCGTTCCGCACTGCGTGAAGACCCGGATATTATCTTAGTCGGTGAGATGCGTGACCTTGAAACCATTCGTTTGGCGCTGACAGCTGCTGAAACCGGTCACTTGGTCTTCGGTACACTACATACAACCTCTGCCGCAAAAACCATTGACCGTGTGATTGACGTATTCCCTGCTGAAGAAAAAGATATGGTTCGTGCAATGTTATCCGAATCACTTCAAGCCGTAATTTCACAAACCCTACTCAAGAAAAATGGCGGTGGTCGTGTGGCTGCCCATGAAATTATGATTGGTATTCCTGCGATCCGTAACTTGATTCGTGAAAACAAAGTCGCACAAATGTATTCTGCGATTCAAACCGGTGCCAACTACGGTATGACCACACTCGATCAAAGCTTAAAAAACCTTGTCGCAAAAGGCATTATTAGTACGCAAACTGCACGGACTGCAGCGAAACAACCCGAATCTTTCTTGTAATTTTTTTATTTTTCTGGGGCGATCGTTATGGATTTTAACGGCTTACTTGATTATATGGTGGAGAAAAAAGCATCGGATTTATTCATTACAGCCGATGTTGAACCTTCGATTAAAATCAATGGGCAAATTTTGCCAATTGGCTCGACTAAGTTACCGGGTCCGACTGTCGGTCAAATTTTATATTCGATAATGTCTGAAAAACAGCGTAAGGAGTTTGCCGATACGCGCGAATGTAACTTTGCCATTAGTAATACCAGTAAATCTGCTCGTTTTCGTGTCAGCGCCTTTCAACAACGTGACCAGCCAGGTATGGTTCTGCGTCGTATCGAAACCGTTATTCCAACGATGGATGAGTTGAAATTACCGCCGATTTTAAAAGAATTAGCGATGACCAAGCGTGGCATTATCATTTTCGTAGGTGCAACGGGTACAGGTAAATCAACCTCTTTGGCATCTTTGATTGGCTATCGTAATGAAAATAGCAAAGGTCATATCATTACAATTGAAGACCCGATTGAATTTGTACACCAACACCGAGGCTGTATCATTACCCAACGTGAAGTGGGTATTGATACCGACTCTTTCGAAGTTGCCTTAAAGAATACGCTACGTCAGGCACCTGACGTGATTCTGATTGGTGAGATTCGTTCACGTGAAACCATGGACTATGCGATTGCCTTTGCTGAAACCGGTCACTTGGTTTTTGCAACACTGCATGCCAACAACGCCAACCAGGCCATCGACCGTATCATTCACTTCTTTGAAGCGGATCGTCATAGTCAGCTATTCATGGACTTATCTTTGAACTTAAAAGCAATGGTTGCGCAGCAGTTGATTCCAACCATTGATGGTAATTCACGTCGTGCTGCCATTGAGATTTTGATCAACTCACCTTTAATTTCAGACTTAATCCGTAAGGGTGAAGTGCATGAAATTAAAGACCTGATGAAGCGTTCTCGTGAACTGGGTATGCAAACCTTTGACCAAGCCTTATATGACCTTTATAAAGCCAAGCAAATTAGCTACAAAGATGCGCTCAAACATGCCGATTCACCGAATGACCTGCGTCTACAGATTAAATTGTCTGAAGAAGGCGGTGAGCATTTACTGCGTGCAAATTCAAATATTACCTTTGATGGTCAACATTAATTCTGCATGATGCTTTCGGAAATAAAAAACAGACTTCATATGAAGTCTGTTTTTTATTCATTCTCATCCGCATCGGATTATTTTTTACGATATGCTTCTTGGCATTCAGGCGCATCACAATAGCCATAAAGATTTAATGAGTGACCTGTAAGTTGGAAACCAAATTTTTCTGCCACTTGATGTTGCTCATGCTCAATCACATCATTAGTAAATTCCACCACTTTATTGCAGTTTTGACACACAATATGGTCATGGTGATCTTCTTGCATAATCTCAAAAACAGAATGATTGTTTTCGAAATGATGGCGTTGAATAATACCTGCAGCTTCAAACTGTGTTAACACGCGATACACAGTTGCTAAACCCACATCTTCACCCTGTTCAAGTAAAGTCTTATAAATATCTTCTGCGCTTAAGTGATGTTGTCTTGAATTTTCAAGCAATTCCAATATTTTAATTCGTGGAAGTGTAACTTTAAGTCCAGCTTTACGTAAATCTTGATTTGAAATAGGCATGAAAAAAGGTCTCTCAACAAAATTAAAGTTGGAATATGCAACAAAGTGTAGATGCAGTATGATCTATCCTTGGATCAAATGCATCATAATTAATTTGGGATAGTTTAGCAAAATGCAAAAAATCATGCTGACGTTATTCGTCACTTCATTGCTCGTAGGCTGTTCAACCTTGGGCGTTTATAAAGTTGATATTCCACAAGGTACACCTTTAACTCAAGCACAAGCGGCTAAAATTCAAGTGGGAATGAGCCACCAACAAGTTCGCTTTTTGCTAGGTAGTCCAACTGTTGCCGATCCAATGAATCCGTTACGTTGGGACTACATTTATAAGTATACCCCAGGAACATATGCTAAAAAAGCCAAGATTCCTGCTGCACATGGTCAACACTTAAAAATCTTCTTTGACCAAAACGGTATCGTTCAAAAAATTGAAGGCTTAGAAACCATTCCAGAGTCTCAACCTGGCTTACCAGGTTCTAAAGAAGCGATTTTAACTGCGCCACCACTATAGTCGCTTTCAGATAAAAATAAACCCCTAAATTTAGGGGTTTTTTTTATAAGTACAATTGTTTGAAACGATTGCCTCGACAATAACGACCAACGGGATTTTTCTTGGCGCGATTACGACGAATATCTTTCGGATTAATGGTTAATGCACGATAGATTTCGACACGATCACCTGCTTCAAGTAACTGAGATGAATCGCTTACACGCGCCCCGAAGATTCCTAGTGTTAATTCTTCGGGTAAATCCACTTGTTTTCGAATGCCACTTTGCACAATAGCATCTTCAACCGTCATACCGGGATTAAAGCTCAGCGGAATTAATATCTGCTGTTCCACGCTCGCATAAGCGACCCATACTTGTAACTGAGCTGTCATTAGAATAACTGCCCAATCACAGCCACCAATGCCAATATTATTGACAAGGGCACGACGATACGTACGGCAATACGCCAAATATTATAAAAGGTTTCATGACTGAAGTTCATTGACTTACGTAGATGACTAATCTTCATAATCCACCCTGCGAAAATCGCATAAATCAGACAAATAATTAAGCCCCAAATCAACAAGGCAATATTAAATACTGGAACAACAGTGCTCAGTGCCCATACAAAAACCGCAACCAATAAAATCGCCCATTGCACCACTACGGCCAATTGGCGTTGTTGTAATTGTTCACGTGCCATTTGAATCAGCAATGCTGAAGCTGCGACTAAACCCACAACCAGTGCTAAAGCAGGTACTTGTACTTTTGCTGCGAAAAAGGCAAAAGCAACCACTGCCAAAAGTTGAGCGATCCAAATTGGAAATACCGTTTTGCTTGCAATCTCTTGTTGCTTCACAGCTGGCAAACTTGACTGCCAGTACAAGCCCATCCCCAAACCACTTGCTACGAGCGCCAAGACGGTTGCATTGCCCCACTCACTAAATTCGAGCGCAGTCATTTTCCACTCTGGTAAGGCAGTTCCCATAACATTCGCTAAGACTACTGCAGCAATCACACCAATAGCGGTCAAAATCACTAAAAATTGGCGTGGTACAAACGACAATGCAAATGCAATGACTGCAAGGACAGCCAAAATAATGCTATAGGCAAAGCCATTAGCTGTAAAAATTGCCACATATTGCGACGCGGCTGAAAGCATGGCACCTGCTAAAAATGGAATAAATACTACGGCAAGCCAACCGACTATACGCCATTTGGGTGAAGCATCCGCATCACGTGTTAGCGAAGACAGTGCTTGAACTGCTGTAATTTTTGAACGTTTTGCTAAAGCAATTTCCAAATAACATAGCGGTAAAGCTAAAATAAGCATTGTACCTAGCCACAACAGCCAGAAATCTAGCTGACGTTCAATTTGAATACCTGTTACCGGTGCTAAAGTTGCAATAATGATAAAAGATAAACAGAACGCCATCAGTGGCGATAACCATTTCGACATCGCATTGTCCTGCATGACAAATTCCTTTGAAAATTCTAGCGCTATTTTGCCTTGCTGTGCCTTGAAAATCAAAAACAAAAAGCAAATCACCTTAAAGGTGATTTGCTGCGCAAATAATATTATTAGATTTTAATTGTTTTTATTTCATTTTTTGAGGTTATGAAAAGAAACGTGCAAACCAATTTTTGCCTTTTTTCTTTTCTTTTTCTTTGATGATACCCATCATATTTTCTTTAACCGCACCGACATAATCAGCATCATCGTGCTGAATATGGTTAATCAGCCATTTTGAAAGCACTTCATGTAATTCATTTTCAATCGCATGCCCCATTTCAAAACGGTCGCGGTAAGATTCAATTTTTTTAATAAATAAATCATGTACGCGTTTATGTGGCACACGATATTTATAACCCGCTTCTTCTTGTAAAGATTCTTCGAAGGTAAAATGTGATTGCGTGTAATCAATAATGTTTTCCAGAATTTGTTTTACACGATCACGATCTGTATTTGCGTCAATGCCATCAATTTCATTGATGTAGTCAAGAATCCGTTTGTGTTGATCGTCAATCACATCGATACCAGTATTGTATTCTGGAACCCATTTCATTTTCATTACGACCACCTATAAATATGAAGGACTTATCACGTAAATTTCATCATATAATTAAAGAACTTAAATAAAAATGAAGTAAAAAGGTTGGTTTTAATTGAAATACTGCTATTTATATTGTAATTAATTGTTTTTATTATGTTAATTTATTTAATCCCGAGTATAAAGCTAAGATATTTTTTAATCAATTCAATATCTTAGAAAACACCCTTAATTCAATAAAGTGTAAGATATTCATTTTTATAATGAATATCTTTCATTCAAAATTAATACTGATCTGCACGTGTGACACGTTTTAAAGATGGGTCCAGCCGCTCACGTTCTAAACGTTCAACAACCGTCTTTGCAGCACGTATTGGACGACCATGTTGAAATAAAATCATTTCACCCGGCTCAAATGCTGTCCAAACTTCATTTTGCGTTAAGGGTTCAGTGGTAATCACGGCAACACGGTCTTCAGGCGTAGTGACTTCACTAAAATCGACTTCAACATCAATATCAATCAACTGTGCAGGCTGAAATGGAAACTCTCGAACCAGCCAATGCAGCTTGGTAATCGCATAACTAAATAGCGCCTGCCCATTCGACAAACAAAAATTAAAGGTGCCATGTTCCGCAATTTTCGGAGAGATTTCTAATAACAGGTCAAACACCTGATCGAGTGTTGGTTCGGTATAACCAAAACGTTTCACCATTTGCTCAAGCAAATAGCAAAAGGCCAATTCACTGTCGGTATTGCCGACGGGGCTGAAGCGCCCCGTGAGCTCAGGCTGAAAGCCATGTAGGTCGCCATTATGTGCAAAAATCCACTGTCTGCCCCACAATTCACGACTAAATGGATGTGAGTTTTCAAGATTAATTTTGCCTTGTGTCGCTTTACGAATGTGTGCAATCACATTGCGAGATTTAATCGGGTAGTTTCGGATCAGCTCGGCAATCGGAGACTCTACAGCAGATTGATTGTCGACAAATAAACGACATGCTTTATCTTCAAAAAAAGCGATACCAAAGCCATCACAATGATCTGAGGTAATTCCTGCTCGCTGCGAAAATCCCCGAAACGAAAAAGTAATATCGGTGGGAGTCGCACAATTCATTCCGAGCAGCTGGCACATATTGATCATTTCAGCAGTAAATCTATGATTTCTCTATTGTGCATGACAGTTTTAGTTGTTGTAAATCTAAAATCGGCGCCATTATAAGAGTTTTTATAATCCAACAGGGCAAATACTTTATTTGATCTATACAAATCTCACTTAGCCAACTGATAAATAATAAAAAAGCCTCAAAAGAGGCTTTTTTATATCAAAAAATGCTAAGTATCTTAAGCTTTTTTCACATTGGTTCGATTGGTGATTAATGTACCCACACCATGATCCGTAAAGATTTCAAGTAATGTTGCATGAGGTACACGACCATCAACAATATGTGCGCTGATTACGCCACCTTTGACTGCATCTAATGCACAGCCAACTTTCGGAATCATGCCACCATAGATCACGCCAGTTTCAATCAAACGATCGACTTCTTGGGTTGTTAACCCAGTCAGCAGATTTTTATTTTCGTCTAAAACACCCGTGATATTGGTCAATAAAATTAGCTTTTCCGCACCCAATGCTTCCGCCACTTTACCTGCAACCAAGTCAGCATTGATGTTATAGGTATTGCCGTCTTCGTCTACACCTAATGGTGCAATCACAGGAATAAAATCGCTTTGGGTAAACATTTCAAGTACGTCAGTTTTCACACCAACCACTTCGCCAACTAGACCTAAATCAATCTGTTTTACTGAACCATCTTCGGCAGTTTTTTCCATCAATAATTTTTGCGCACGGATCAAATTACCATCTTTACCCGTTAAACCAATTGCACGGCCACCGTGTTTATTGATTAAGTTCACAATCGATTTGTTCACGCTGCCGCCCAAGACCATCTCGACAACTTCCATCGTTGCAGGATCAGTCACGCGCATACCGTCGATACGATCAGACTCACGGCCTAATTGTTTGAGGAATGAATCCACTTGTGGACCACCGCCATGTACCACAATCGGATTTAGACCAACCGTTTTCAGCAATACGATATCACGTGCAAATGAGCTCTCAAGCTCAGGATCGGTCATGGCATTACCACCATACTTCACTACCAGCGTCTTACCCGCAAAACGTTGAATATACGGCAAAGCTTCCGTCAGGATTTGTGCTTTGTCGATGCCAGTATGTTGATGTGGCATTTGCCTCTCCTTATTGAGCATCTGGAATGTCATGAGCAATGTCTGGATAGTGCTCAACTAACATGGAAACAAACAGATCTTGTATTTCTTTTAAGCGTGCTGATGAGTTGGCATCAAAGCGTAAAGTGAAATACTCACCTGTATTCGATGCTCGAATGATGCCAAATCCATCATCAAAATCAAGGCGTATTCCATCAATTTTACTGATTTGTGCCGGAATTCGCGTAGAATTGGCTTCAACCTGCTTTAAAACTTCCGCTGGATCATGCTGATGCGTACTGACATATAAATCTTCGGTACTAAAGCGCTCCGGATATTTTGCCAAAGCTTCTGACAATGTCAGTCCTTGAGCCTGAATATATTCTATAACTCTTAGTGCAGCATATAGACCATCGTCATAACCGCCGCCGCGGCCGTCATTAAAAACATAATGCCCTGCGTACTCTCCGCCAAAAACCGCTTTGCCTTTAGATTGGGAAATATATTTTCGCAAGAAACTACTGCCCGTTCGAATCATGACAGGCTGCGCATCTAAATCGTACACGGTATCTCGAATCATTGTTGAACATTTCACATCAAATACCACTTCTGCATGTGGTTTTTGAGTCAAACAAATTTCAGCAAATAAACACAATAATCGATCTGCAGAAACCACTTTGCCAGATTCATCAATCAGCACTAAACGATCACCATCACCATCTAAAGCAATGCCAATATCGGCTTGTTGTTGCTTTATAGCTTGGCGAAGGTGAGTTAAATGTTTGAGCTGTGATGGATCTGGAGCATGATCAGGGAAATGTCCATCAGCTTGGCAACGTAATGCCAAAACTTCACAGCCTAATTTATTTAATAATAAGGCTGCACAATACCCAGCTGAACCATGCATGCCATCGATCACAACTTTAAGCGGTTGCTGTAAATGAATGTCATCTAAAATAAATTTCTGATAGGCCAAACAATATTCAGGCTTGATTTCGTGTGGCTCAAGTTCAGTCATCAAATGCACACGTTTCGATGAAAAACAATTTCGTGCTTCGACTGCAACGTGTTGAATCATCTCTGGACAAGGTGGCTCACCTTTGATAATCCACTTGATACCATTATCTGATTTTGGATTATGGCTCGCCGTCACCATAATGCCATTGCCTTGAAATTGTCCCGCAATAAAATACAACATCGGGCTTGAGCAGCAGCCAATAATTTCCGCTTCAAGGCCAGCCTCATGGCAGACTTTTTGAATTATTTTTGCATAGGTTGGACTGGTTAAACGCGCATCATAGCCAATGGCAAGTCTCTTTTGCCCTACATCTAAATATTGTTTGACTAAGCCACAAGCAATTGACTGAACTAAATCAGCATTTAAGAGCGATATTTTCCCGCGAATGTCATATGCACGAAAAATATGTTGCGGAAAGTGACTAAACAGTGAACCCATACTATGTTCTTCTAATTACATCTTTATTAATTAAAAAATCTAAAATTCTATTGAGAATTTAAGCTTTTAATTAAAGGATAAAATCCTGAAAAAAAAGTGTAGCTTTTTTTATAACAAATTTAGTTAACAATCAATTAATAATATTTAAATACTGATCTAAAAATTACACTCACATTTATCCAATAATTTATTTTTAAAATAAAATCAATAGCTTAAATTAATAAAAATATCAAATTATCATTCAGTCTTAAATATTTTACTTTTCAAATATTTTTGATTATTTATTCAAATGTGTATAAATATAGTAAATCGATCAAATTTAAACCAATACACAAAATTCTAATTATTCTTTACCCTCACCCCTAAAATATAAACCAAGTAAACTCATCAGAATTAAAACTCCTGATAAGATCCAAAATACTCTAAATATAGATTTGAATTTGAATAAATTAAAATTTAAATAAAATGATATAAATAAAAACCATCACGAGGATGGTTTTTATTCGCTACTTGATTGTAGGCATTTACTTGTCAACACACTGGAGCAAAAGTCTTGCGCTGATTAGTTTTTACCTGTATGACCAAAACCGCCAGCTCCTCGTTCAGTGGCTTCAAACTCATCTACAATATCAAACTGAGCTTGTACAACTGGCACTAAAACATATTGTGCTAAACGCTCACCCGGCTCTAGGCTAAATGCCGTTTGGCTACGGTTCCAAACAGATACCATCAATTCACCTTGATAGTCTGAGTCAATCAAACCGACCAAGTTACCCAACACGATTCCGTGTTTATGACCTAAGCCTGAACGTGGGAGAATTAAACCTGCAAAGTTAGTATCTTCGATATAAATCGATAGGCCTGTTTTTACCAGAACAGTTTGACCCGGTTCAATTACGGTGGTTTCTTCTACACATGCACGGAGATCTAGACCTGCCGAACCTGCTGTGGCATAAGTTGGCATTGGCCATTCCGTACCTAAACGTGTGTCGAGAACTTTAACTTGAACTTTCATGGTTCATTCCTGTTTCAATAAAACGAATTTCAAAAAATAAATAAAATATTCTACACATTAAGCTTTAACGCTTAATCAGCGCACGTAAATTTTCTAAATAATGCTGTGCTTGCTGTTTAGGATCGATATCCCCTGCCAGCTTTTTCTTGCGCCCTAACCACTCCAATTCATCTTGTGGCAGTTCGTCCAAGAAACGGCTTGGTGTCATTTGTCGCATTTGACCACCAGCTTTACGCTGCTCTGCAAGAGTCATGGTTAAACCTTGACGTGCACGAGTAATCCCCACATACATCAGTCGACGTTCTTCCTCAACCGTGTCTGCAGCAATGGAGTTTTTATGCGGTAGAATTTCTTCTTCCAGACCAATCAAATAAACGAATGGAAATTCCAGACCTTTCGACGCATGAAGTGTTAACAAATTGACTTTATCGGTGTCTTCTTCTTCTTGTTGCTGTTCTAACATATCGAGCAGCACCATTTTACGAATCACACTTTCAATGTTCTTTTCATCTACATCTTCAGCGCGGTTTATCAAACTTTGAATACTGCTATATAGCACTTCAATATTATCCAGTTTGGTTTTTTCCTGTGCAGGTGTAGCTGCAGATTCTTTAACATAGTCGATATAACCTGCTTCAATCATCATGCGACGAATGATCGGAACAGGTTCATCATCTTCTAATAATTCACGAGTAAAGGTCGAAATAAAGTCCGCAAATTCGGCCAATTGGGTTGTAGCTTTTTTCGGAATCGCCATGCTCAAGCGCTGATCCCCTGCTGCACTGAGTAAGGATAAATTACTTTCCTGCGCAAATAAGCCAAGCTTTTCCAAAGTCACCGGACCAATCGCACGTTTTGGTGTATTGATAATTCGTAAAAATGCACTGTCATCTTCAGGGTTGATGATCAAACGTAAGTAGCTCATCAAGTCCTTAATTTCAGCACGAGCGAAGAAAGACTGACCACCCGATAATTTATACGGGATCTGCATTTGGCGTAGCTGTGTCTCTAGAGCACGCGCTTGGAAATTACCACGGTATAAAATGGCGTAGTCTTTCCAATTTTTACCGTTCATCAGCTTGTGCGTAATCAAGTCTTTTACAACGCGTTCTGATTCATCATCGTCATTACGACAAGTAATCACGCGGATCACTTCACCATGGCCTTTATCTGACCAAAGCTTTTTATCGAAAATATGTGGGTTATTGCCAATAACTGTATTGGCAGCTTTTAAAATACGACTGGTCGAGCGATAGTTTTGCTCAAGCTTAATCACTTTCAGATTACGGAAATCTTCCTTCAATAAAGCCATATTCTCAGGCTTAGCACCACGCCATGCATAAATCGATTGGTCATCATCACCTACCGCGGTGAACTGTCCCATGACACCCACGAGTAATTTCACCAAAATATATTGCGCGGTGTTGGTATCTTGATATTCGTCGACCAATAAATAGCGGATTCGATTCTGCCAACGATCACGCACTTCTGCATTTTCTTGTAATAAGCGCGTCGGCATGACAATCAAATCATCAAAATCCACAGCATTGTAGGCACGTAAATTACGCTCATACAGTTGATACAGATGTGCAAACTGAACGTCTTCTGCTGTTTCACAGGTGGTATGCGCTTGCTCAGGTGGAATCAGATCGTTTTTCCAATCTGAAATCATTTTCATGGCTTTGGCAATCAGCTCTTTACTTTCTGCACCGGATAAATTGTCGCGATGCATTAAGTCCATCAAAATGCGTTTGCAGTCATCTGCATCTAAAATTGAAAAGTTATTTTTCAGTGGTGTATTTTTTAATTCCAAACGGAGCATGTTTAGCCCGAAGTTATGGAATGTAGAAACCGACAGCCCTTTTGCCTCTTCACGGCTCATCAGCTTCGTCACACGCTCTTTCATTTCACGCGCAGCTTTGTTGGTAAAGGTCATCGCGGTGATACGGTGCGCAGGAATACCACAATGCTTCACCAAATAGGCAATTTTACGGGTAATCACCGATGTTTTGCCTGAACCTGCCCCTGCAAGTACTAACAAGGGTCCTTGAGTGTATTTCATTGCTTCAAGTTGCTTGTCGTTCAACTGACTTGCCAGTGACATAGTCTTTCCTCTTATTAATTCGAGGATGATTATAGTCATCTGAAACGATCTTGCCTAATGCAAAATGTATTTTATCGGTCATTAAAAATGCCATAAAAAAAGCCACCCGAGGGTGGCCTTTCGTTTCGAACTAAAACTTATTTAGTTTCGTAAACTGAGATTTCTACGCGACGGTTTTGTTCACGACCTGCAGCAGTTGAGTTATCCGCAACTGGAGAAGTTGAACCATAACCACGTGCAGTAATACGAGTTGAAGAAATACCTTGAGACGCTAGGTAGTTTTTCACTGAGTTTGCACGGTTTTGAGAAAGTGGGTTGTTGATCGCATCAGAACCAGTGTTGTCTGTGTGACCATGTACAACGATTGCAAGTTTGTTTGCAGTACCGTCTTCACGCAATACTTTAGCAACGTCATTCAACGCAGATTGGAACTGAGATTGAATAGTTGAAGAGTTAGTTGCGAAAGTTACTGATGGCATAACAAGGTTGATCGAACCATCTGGATTACGACCTACGTCAACACCAGTACCAGCCAATTCTTGTTTAAGACGTTGTTCTTTCTTATCAAGAAGAAGACCAGCACCCGCGCCAACTACAGCACCAATTGCTGCTGCTTGACCCATTTTGTCTTTATCAGCATTAGAATAAGCAATACCAGCGCCTAAAAGAGCACCTAAACCAGTACCGATTGCTGCTTTGTCATATTCCATGTTTTGACAACCAGTAAGTGCCATTGCCCCAACTACTGCCGAAATTACTAGTGCACGCATTGCATGCCTCCTTCTTTGTGTTTTGTTGTATGGTTGAAATGATGAAGTAAAACAAATGGCTGAACCATTGATTTTTTGTTAATAATAAAACGTTAAGTTACAATTTGTAATATGAATACGAGATTTATTTGTTAATTCCATCACAATTTCTTCACAGTTCAGCAGATGCCCTTTTTTATTTAATCAACTCGAACTATATTTACTAGAATCAATCATTATTTGGACAATTTCCGCTAGGACTTTTTATATGTCATCTCAAACAAATAAGCAACCGACACTAAAAAAAATTAGCAAAGGACTTACCGTCGGTTCAGTTATGACAGGCAGTACTTTTTTCCATGGTCCTCCTGTACTAGCCCTTGGTCTAGCCAAACTCTTTAAAAAATCAAAAAAGGTTGATGAAACCAACATAAAAATTACCAACAGTTGGCTCACGGTCAATAACTGGTTAATTGATCACGTTTTACCCAACACAAAATGGGATATCACCATCGATGAAGGCCTCAACTTAAATTTGCATGGTCGCTATCTCATGACCTGTAATCATCAGAGTTGGGTCGATACGACAGTCAACCAATATTTTGGTTTAACTCGTATGCCACTGACGCGTTTCTTTACCAAATGGGAACTCATTTTCATTCCATTTGTTGGACAAGCTTTTAAAATTTTAGGCTTCCCAATGATGAAACGACATAGCAAAGAACAAATCGCGAAAAATCCTGAACTTAAATATCGAGATATGGAAGAAGCGCGTAAATCTTGTGAACAGTTATTGAGCCAGCCTTTTACCCTGCTGAACTATTTGGAAGGCACTCGCTTTACCCCTGAAAAACATGCGCAACAGCAATCACCGTATCAAAACCTTCTTAAGCCGAAAGCGGGTGGTTTAGCACTGGCACTCAATATTTTAGGGGATCAAGTTGATGCTCTCGTAGATATGACCATCGTCTATCCAAATGGTGCACCAGGTTATAGCGAATTTTGGCTCGGTGAAGTTCCGCGTATCGCCGTGGATTTACGTAAAATTGAAATTCCAACGTGGGTGCATGGCGGCAACTATGAAGATGATGCAGAATTCCGTGAAAAATTTCAGCATTGGGTAGATGAGCTGTGGACGGAGAAAGACCAACTCATTACTCGTATGAAAGCTAAATACTCAGTTACTGAATAATTAAGAAGAAGTTTTATGTCGCAGAACAGCATGCCGCAAAACAAGAAATCTAAATATCATCATGTCAATCCAAACAGTTGGTCATTCAAACTGTTTTTGATTTATGACATATTCATGGTGTTTATTATTGTTTTTAACTTGTTCTGCCTGTGCATGAACTTTTTCCTCATGAGCAATCTTGGCAGTTGGTTCTTTAACAGTATCTACCTGCCCGATGTGCTGAGTTTTTACCGTGAACATTTACATCCATGGGTGATTACTACCGAAGCGTGGTTCATTATCTTTTTGATTGTAGAATTGTTGGTGCGCTGGGCGATTGCCATCATCAACAAGCACCATCAGCGCTGGTTCTTCTTCCCGTTTATACATTGGTACGAAATTTTAGCTATTGTGCCGCATTTACGTTTCCTGCGTTTATTTCGTGCGGGCATTATTGCTTATCGACTGTATGAAATGGGCTATCAAATCGTGCCTTCTGCATGGCAGAAAAAGGCATTGTTCTACTATCGAGTCGTGATGGAAGAACTGTCAGATCGTGTGGTACTTACCGTGTTAGATGGTGTTAAGCATGAGCTCAATACCAGTACAACCCATAAAGACCTAATTAGTAATCTTGTGCAGCATCACCGTGAGATGTTCACCCAAGTTTTAGCTGAGATTTTGCAAGAAAATTTAAGCAAAGAGCTACGTACTGAACGTGAATTGATCGCCAAAAATGTCGGACAAATCGTCAGTCAGGCCATCGAAGACACTCCAGAACTCACGCAGCTATTGCGCTTAGTGCCAATCGTTGGCAGCCGCATTGAACAGCAGATTCAAAGTATCGGGCAACGTTTGGGTGAAAATATTACCCAAGGTTTAATTTCCCCATTGGCTTATCCCAATACATCGACGGCTCAAAAACCCAATCTATATTTAGACATTTCACAGCGTGTTAGCCGTATTGAAATCGAAAATAATGCCCAGCTCGATGAGTTGGTTCGCTCTGCGGTTTTTGAAAGTCTAGAGGCTATTCGTAAGCAAGTGAAAGTAAAACAGTGGCAGCAGATTATGCAGGAACAGGACCAAGCTACAGAATAAACACTCAGTCAAAAATAATTGCGAACTCCGCTAGAGTATTCATGCAAATTGTTCTAGGATTTGCTCTATTTACAACATAACTACTTCGGCACAAAAGTAATAGTTAGAAGTCTCAAGGATTCAATATGGCTGATATACGGATAAAAGGCAAAATGGTCAATGCGATTCGCATTCACCTCGATACCAATGATCATGATGCGATCCGCCAGCAACTTACTCCAATGTTCCAAAAGGCTTTTCCACCCGGAACATTAGCCGTGATTGAGAGTACGGTTGATCAAGAACTAATTGCACTGATTCAACTGCTTATTAGTATTGAAATCCAACCAATTGGTGTCACTGAAGGTCCACTATCTGACCAAGCGCGTGCTATCCAATTTCCAGTGGTTCCTGCGGATCGCAAACTACAACAAGTTAAACCGACACGCGAACAAGTGGTTGAAGAACCCGCACCTACAGAAGAAAAAACCGAAGATAAAATTGCTGCAGTCGAAGTACCGACTATTCGTCATGCCACGTCTTATCACAATGAAATCTTGCGTACAGGTCAATGTTTAGTCCAAGACCATGGCGATATCATTATTAATGCTGGTATTAATAGCGGTTCAGAAGTAATTGCTTCAGGAAATATACATATTTATGGTAGTGCTCGTGGTAGAGTCATTGCCGGAGCTGGTGGGAACACGGCTGCACGTATTTTCTGCCATTCATTAGAAGCTGAATTGGTTTCAATAGCAGGGACTTACTGTGTCGCTGATGATATTCCGCCTCATGTGGTCAAACAGCCAGTACATATTTATTTGAATGACCAGCAAGAGCTAGTATTTGAAGCTTTGCAATTTTAATGTATAAATAATCACCAAACCCCTAATTAAAAAAGGGGATTTAAACCATAACAGGAGTGGATTCGGTGGCGAAAATTGTTGTCGTAACATCAGGTAAAGGTGGCGTAGGTAAAACAACTACAAGCGCATCTTTTGCAACAGGTTTAGCCCTTCGCGGCCACAAAACTGTTGTAATCGACTTTGATGTGGGTTTACGTAACCTTGACTTGATCATGGGCTGTGAACGCCGCGTTGTATATGACTTTGTAAACGTATTGAATAACGAAGCTCGATTACAACAAGCGCTTATTCGCGATAAAGATATTGAAAATCTCTACATTTTGCCAGCATCTCAAACACGTGATAAAGACGCGTTAACAGATGAAGGTGTAGCACGTGTAATGGACGAACTTTCTCAAGAGTTCGATTACATTATTTGTGACTCACCTGCGGGTATCGAACGTGGTGCAATTTTAGCAATGTATCATGCTGATGAAGCGATCATTGTGACGAACCCAGAAATTTCTTCTGTACGTGACTCTGACCGTATTATTGGTATGCTTGACAGCAAAACCAAAAAAGTAGAACAAAACGAAGGTCGTATCCGTAAGCATCTCTGTATTACACGTTTCAATCCAGAACGTGCGGATAAACAAGAGATGTTGACGATTGATGACATTTCAAAAGATATTTTACGCGTACCGACTTTAGGTGTTATTCCTGAATGTAAAAGCGTTCTACAAGCATCGAACGAAGGTAAACCAGTGATTCTGTTTACAGAAGAAGCGGCTGGCCAAGCGTATGATGACCTTGTTGCGCGTTTCCTTGGTGAAGAGCGCCCTTACCGTCACATTACGGTAAAACCTAAGGGTTGGTTAGCACGTCTATTTGGAGCGTAATCATGGCAGGATTCTGGAGCAAACTTTTTAGCAGCGACGAGAAACCGTCAAGCGCACAAACGGCAAAAGACCGTTTAAAAGTCATCGTGGCATCTGAAAATGGTCTAGGTAAACGCCTTAGCCAAGACAAGATTGACATGATGAAAAAAGAAATCATGCAAGTAGTAAACCGCTATGTTCGTGGTGTAGATGAGCAACATATTCAAATGTCTGTTCGTTCTGAAGCGAATATTGAAATGCTTGAAATGAATATCAATTTGCCTGAAGAACGTTAATCTGAATTCTGATTAGCCAAGTAAATTGAATCAAGGCAAAATGTGAGGCTGGATCAGTAAAGCGCTGCTTTACCCAGCCGCAAGATGAGAAGCTTTGCTTCGAGTGGGCTGGATTAGTTTTATTCCTTTGTGAGATCAAAAGCTTTGCTTCGAGTAAACGGGATAAAAAAATAACTTTAGATCCAACCATAAAATGAGTCGCTTAACTTAGAGATGGCGAATAAAACCATTTTACTTGCGTACTCATTTTTGCCTTTTTGTATTTTAAACCAGCAAGGAGATTGCGATGGCATTATCTCAGCCAGCAACGTTCAACGAAGAATGGTCAGATGAGCGTGTATTTGCCTACCTTACTCAGCTTCCTCCTGAAGGAGTGAATGGCGACTTTCACGTGCTTTACCATGCTTTCAAACATATGCGTCCAAATGACTATGAGCGTCTTTTGACTCAATTCGTTGCCGATGGCCGTGATGTGAACGCAACTAATCCTGAAGGTCAGCGTATTCATGACGTGATTGCTCAATACCCACGTCAAAGCGCAGGTTTCCTCGAAGTATTGGCAAAATTTGCTTAATTTCGAGTACCGAAAAAAAAGCCCGCATGATGTGGGCTTTTTTTATTTTATTTAAAATCAGGGTGATAGTATTTCAGCATGATTAATGCACGATCAACATGAGCAATGGAAACATCAAGCCAAAACCAATGGTTTGTACACTAATAATGGCCGCCATCAGTTGTGAATTACCTTGATAATAGCGTGTCAAAATATAAGACGATGATGCAGTTGGCAAAGCAAAAAAGACCACTAAAATCATTCGCTCAAAATCAGTCAGACCCATCCAAGTACTCAATAGATAAGCAATACATGGCATTAACATGAGACGCCCTATCGTATTTAAACTTAAACAACGTAGATCGGCGCGCATTTGCTGAAACTGTAATGCTGCCCCAACAGAAAGTAGTCCGAGCGGTAAACTCATGGCTGCCAATATTTTTAATAATTCAGGTAAGCCATGAAACAGACTCAAGCCTGATAAATTAAACAATACCCCTGCCACACAGCCTAAAATTAAGGGATTTTTTGCGATGGACTGACAGGTATGCCTCAATTGCTTCACACTTAAATTTGAGAAGGCCAATACTGAAATAATATTGACTAAGGGCACTGCAACGGCAATTAACATGGCAAACATCTGCATGCCTGTGGAGCCAAATAAAGCGCCCATAAGGGATAAACCAATATAGGTATTAAAACGAATATGACTTTGGATATACACGCCAAAACGCTGCACGGGGATATGCATAAACTGCTTGATCCCCCACAACACAATGCTGATCAAACAGGTGCCCGCAACCAGTACTGTCAACATTCGTGAAACGGTGTTCATATCCAATTGCACGGCTGATACATTCAAAAAAAGCAGCACAGGAAATAAAACGTAGTAATTAAGTTTTTCTGAATTTGCCCAAAATTCATCCTGAACAAACTGTGTGTATTTAAGCACATAGCCCATCGCGATTAATGCAACGAGGGGAAACAATGCGACGACGATATTCATGCTGTACGCCTTGAAATAAAGTAGCTATTTCATCTTTAACCATTTATGTAGCACAATATAATCCTCATCTAGACTCATAACAAAATGAGTAATTACTCATGGCAATGACATTTTCTCAGCTTGAAATTTTTATTAAAGTCGCAGAACAACAAAGCTTTACTCTCGCTGCTCGACAGCTGGGAATTACTCAGTCAGCTGTCTCTCATGCCCTAAAGTGTTTAGAGCAACATTGGAATGTCAGCTTATTTAGCCGTGAACAAGGCGAAATTAGCCTGACCCACATTGGTCAGCAGTTATTGCTGCATGCCAAAGAAATCATCAATACGGCACAGATCATGCAACAAGAAGTGCATGCCGCACATGGTATTCAACAAGGAACGCTGAGAATTGGCTCTTTTGGTTCTTCTAGTTCGATTCATCTGCTTCCAGAGCTATTAAAGGCATATAGAGAGCGCTATCCACACATTGAAATCTATGTCGAAGAAGGTACTGATGCAGAAGTGTCTCGTTGGATTTCTGAACGTCAGATTGATGTTGGTTTTGCCGTACTCCCCAAGCCGCAGCTGTTCACCTTCCCCTTAATTCAAGACATTTTCATTGCCTTGATTCCAGATAGTTATTCAGTTTCCAAACACAGTCATTTAGATATCCAAGACCTGCAAAATTACCCCTTTATTATGACCCGTGCAGGCAGCCAGTCCCATGTCGAAAAACTGCTTAAACAACACTACATACAACCTAAAATTACCTATCAAATGTCGCAACTGTTAACCATTTTAAACATGGTGAATTTACAGGAAGGGATTGCTATTGTTGCAGATATGGCGATGCCTACTGAGCTGTTGGCGTTGCATCCACATGTGGTTAAACGTCCACTCTTTCCAAATACCCAACGGCAAATTGGACTCGCCGTAAAAAATCAAAAACTCATGAGCCCTGCCTGCAAAGCCTTTATCGAACTGGCTCAGTGCATGTTCTACCAAGATGAGTTCTCAATCTAAAAATAAAAAAAACCTGCCGAAGCAGGTTTTTTGTTTTAGAACTTAGACCAAGATATCTCGTTTACCATTTGGCCCCATACTACTTACGATACCATTTTCTTCCATCTGATCAATAATCCGTGCAGCACGGTATAACCGAGGCTAAATTTACGTTGCAACGAAGAAGTAGAAGCTTTACGAGTTTCCAGTACAAAGCTAACGCATTGGTCATACAAAGCATCTCGATCTGATCCGCCATCACCATCTTCAAAACCGCGAGATGTCGGCTCTTCATCATAAGGCGTGAGGATTTCATCGACATAATTCGGTTCACCGCGCTCACGCCATGCATCACAAATACGGTTCACTTCATCGTCTGAAATAAACGCGCCATGTACCCGTTCAGGTTCAATTTTCCCCGGTCCGAGGAATAACATATCACCATGGCCCAGTAAGTCTTCCGCACCACCAGCGTCTAAGATAGTACGTGAATCCAGTTTACTGTTCACACGTAGCGCAGCACGCGTTGGAATATTGGCTTTGATCAAACCTGTCACTACATCTACGGTTGGACGCTGCGTCGCCAACAGCAAATGAATCCCTGCTGCACGTGATTTTTGTGCAAGACGGGTAATCATTTCTTCAGCTTTTTTACCCACTTGCATGATCATGTCGGCAAATTCGTCGGCAACAATTACGATCAACGGCATAGGCTGTAAACGTGGCGCACGACTTTGGGTTGCAGAGTCATCTGGCTTCCAAGTTGGATCGATGAGATCTTCCCCGTTGGCCATTGCTTCTTCAATTTTGCGGTTAAAGTCAGTCAGCTTACGCACTTTCATCAAAGACATCAGCTTATAACGACGCTCCATTTCATTCACACACCAGTTCAATGCACTCACCGCATCTTTCATGTCGGTTACAACAGGCGTTAATAAATGTGGAATATCGTTATAGTTGGCAAGTTCCAACTGTTTCGGGTCAATCATGATGAGTCGCAGTTGCTCAGGTGTATATTTCAACAACATCGATAGCAACATGGCATTGACTGCGACTGACTTACCAGAACCTGTAGTACCTGCCACTAACATATGTGGTGCTTTCGCCAAGTCTGCCAAGACAGGATTACCGGAAATGTCTTTACCCATCGCCATACTAAGTAAGGCATTTGGATCACGGTATACCGGCGTTTCTAACAGCTCAATAAGTCGAACCATTTCACGTGAACTATTCGGAACTTCAATCCCGATATAGGGTTTACCTGGAATCACTTCCACCACACGTACAGAGGCCATAGACATTGAACGCGCCAAGTCACGTGAAATATTGGTCACTTTTGACGCTTTTACACCGGGTGCCAAGTCCAGTTCAAAACGTGTCACGACAGGGCCCGGCTGTGCCTCTACAACTTTAGCTTTGACATTAAACTCTTGCAGCTTAATTTCTAACAGTTCAGACAAACGAGACAATTGCTCTGCAGTGAAATTAACTTTCTTATTCGGATCTACAGGATCTAATATTTCCAATCCCGGCAAAGTCGGTAAATCCAAACGTTTTTGTGCCACTTGCATCGCACGAGACATTGGACGACCAGAGGCATCGGTTAAAGGCGCATCAAAGTCAAAATCATCTTCGAGATCTAAATCGATGTCTTCAGGTTTACCTGCCGTTTCTT
Organism: Acinetobacter sp. CFCC 11171; assembly: GCF_003268405.1. NCBI lineage: Bacteria > Pseudomonadati > Pseudomonadota > Gammaproteobacteria > Moraxellales > Moraxellaceae > Acinetobacter > Acinetobacter sp. CFCC 11171. The sequence goes on from NZ_LQXP01000021.1 coordinate 58,600, forward strand.
GCCACACTTCACGGAATGCATCTTTATTCGAGCTGATTAAGGCTTTTTCATCATCAGATACAAAAGTCTGCGGCTGTGTATTGATTTCAGCACGAACCAAAGGCGTAGATTGCGCATAACTACTGGTTGTACGAACTGGCTGTACCTGTTCTATTGCTCGCTCTGCTTCTTCAACCAGCAAATCATCGAGATCATTAAATTCAGCTTCAGCACTGATATTTTTCGGTGTGGTGAGCGTTGTCGTTTTTGCAGCTGCCACACCTAATCCTACAACAGTTGCAGCAGTACCTGTTGCAAAATCATTTGAATGCGTTGCAGGACTTTCACTTTGTGCTGTATTAAATGGGCTATGCACATCAGTCGCTGTTTTACCATTTGGAACAGCGGCTAACAGCTCATCGAAGATCTCATCATCATCCCAATCCACTGATTTTTTAGCAGGTTGCACCGCTTCTGTCGGAGAAGTCGAATGTACATCCGCTGCTTTGTTGAAATATTCAGTTTGATTGGCAGGCTGCTCTTCTTCTGCAGCTTTCAGTAAAGCATCAATATCTTGTTTGTGCCGTTGGTCATCATTTGAATGCAAGGCACGCCAAACCTCTCCCGTCGCAACAACACGTTGTTGATCTTGCTCAAGCTGACGCACTTTCGCCAAAGTATGTTCAAAATCTTCATCGGATGGTGTAGCAGTCTCCGGCGAATTTACCTTAGATAAATGCTGTGCATTGCCTTCTTTGTCTGCCCATTCTTTATCAGCAATATCATCAAATAAACGCTCAGCAACACGATCACGTACTACAGGGTCAACCTCTACAGCATGATGCTCATGGGCGGGTGTGACTGGTGCAATCACTTTTGATACATTAGTAGCCACACTGCCTTTTTTAGTAGATGGTACGGTACGGTCAAAAGCAGTATCTCCTTCAGGGACATTGCGATAGAACAAATCTTGGAGATAAGCCGGTGTGGACTTCATGGTTGCCCATGTCTTATTCCACTTGATACCAAAGGCCAAAGTGAACAACATGATCCAAAATGCAATGAGAAATACTGCTGCACCATAGACCGTTAAAATTTGTTCAAGACTTTGACCCAGTTCATAACCAATAATCCCGCCCGATGCATTTTCTAAAGTATCTTCGGGAACATTCCAAAACAGGAAAAGTAAACTTGAAGTTGCCAGCAAAATAAAGAACTGAGCGGCATAGCGAAATGGACGGTTTAGAAAACTACGTGGCCACCAGACTTGAATTGCTTCGAGAAATAAATAGACAGGTATCAGCAAACTTGCCCAACCTAAAAATCCATAGAGTAAGTCAGCTATCCATGCGCCTGCGACGCCGCTAGCATTTGAAACTTGCTGAGTATCACTGGATAAATGCATCCATCCCGGATCAAATGGCGTATATGTGACTGTTGCAAGGAACAGATATATCCCAAATGAAACAAGGAATAATGTCATTATTAAGCGCTGTGCATATGCACCCGACACCGCTGTCATATACGTTCCTGTAACCAATTCTTCAATGTTTTTGTCATTACCCACAACAAAAATGGGCTGAATCTAAACCTGTTATTATGCACCTGTTCAATAAAAAAGATGCAAGATAATTTAAGTATAGTTGTTAACTTTATTGTATATAGCTCAAAACGATTTTGATGATCAATAATATCGACTTTAATCTCACACAATCGTTTCAAACTTTGACGTATAATTCCACAAATTATCATATAAAAAAAGGATTCTACGGATGAGCGCTCGTCACTCACGTCTAATTATTTTAGGTTCTGGTCCTGCAGGTTATAGCGCTGCGGTATACGCTGCCCGTGCGAACCTGAAACCGACACTCATCGCAGGTATTCAATTAGGCGGTCAATTGACTACAACGACAGAAGTAGACAACTGGCCAGGTGGTGCAGAAGGTTTAACAGGCCCAGCCCTAATGGAACAAATGCAAGCTCATGCTGAACGTTTTGGTACAGAAATTGTGTATGACCATATCAACGAAGTGGACCTCAATGTTCGTCCGTTCGTGCTTAAAGGCGATATGGAAGAGTTTACTTGTGATGCATTGATTATTTGTACAGGTGCAACTGCACAATATTTAGGTCTTGAATCAGAAGCTGCTTTCATGGGTCAAGGCGTGAGTGCATGTGCAACATGTGACGGGTTCTTCTACAAAAACCAAAAAGTTATGGTTGTCGGCGGCGGTAATACTGCTGTGGAAGAAGCGCTTTATCTTTCAAACATTGCTTCTCATGTCACTCTTGTACACCGTCGCGACACTTTACGATCAGAGAAAATTCTGCAAGATCATCTTTTTGCAAAAGAAAAAGAAGGTAAAATCAGCATCATCTGGAATCACCAAGTGGATGAAGTGATTGGTGATACGACGGGTGTGACTTCTGTACGTATTAAATCTACGCAAGATGATTCAACTCAAAATGTTGATGTCACTGGTATGTTTGTGGCTATTGGTCACAAACCAAACAGCGGTATTTTTGAAGGCCAATTAAACTTACGTGACGGCTACATCCAAGTTCAAAGTGGCACAGCGGGTAACGCAACACAAACGTCTATTCCCGGTGTATTTGCTGCGGGTGATATTGCCGATAGTATCTACCGTCAAGCGATTACTTCTGCAGGTTCAGGCTGTATGGCTGCACTCGATGCTGAAAAATACCTTGATGCACTCGGCGAATAATCTTTTGCTTCAGTCATTTGCTTAGCTAAATAGTTTTAAAAAATTAGCCGACCTGATGGTCGGCTTTTTTATGTATGATAAATATCCGTGTACCTCAATAAGAAGCTTGGCATGCCGATACTCCCTCCTTCTGAATTTACTTTCCCCGATCCAGTTGAATGCGATCCTGATGGTGAAGGCTTAATTTGCATCGGTGCTGACCTCTCCCCTTCCACACTGTTTGAAGCCTATAGTCACGGTCTTTTCCCATGGTTCAGTGAAGGTGATCCAATTTGTTGGTGGTGTCCTGAACCCCGCTGCATTATTCGACCGCAGAACTATCATCCGAGCAAATCGTTATTACGCAGCATGAAAAAAATGGACTATAAGATCACCATTAATCATGCGTTTGAAACTGTAATTCGCTCATGTTCTTTGCCGCGTAGTTATGCCAATGAAACATGGATTTCAGAAGATATTATTCAGGGATATTCTGCGCTGTTTGACGCAGGCTATGCTTATAGCATTGAAGTTTGGGAAAACGAGATCGTTGTCGGTGGCCTCTATGGTGTCAATATTGGACATGGCTGCTTTGGCGAGTCTATGTTTAGTACACGAACAGATGTCTCTAAAATGGCGTTTTACACCTTAATGCTCATCGGGCAAGAGAATCAGTTGCCATGGATTGATTGCCAATTGGTCAACGATCACCTCTTAAGCTTAGGTGCGAGTACACTTTCTCGCCAACAATACCTTAATTCGTTACAAGATGTTGTTAAACAACCCTCTATCGATTGGAAAAAGTATCAGGACAGTGTATTTTCAAGTAAAACAATAGCGCAATGGGCAAGTCTCAGCGCATGACAATAAAAGAGGGATATTACGATGAATTCCTATCAACCGAAGTCCCTGTTGAACGAATTACAGTACTACATCACGCCTCCGCATGATTGTAGCTACTTAGAAAATAAATCTGCCCGGATGGTCTTTCTTGATCCTGTCCATCGTATTGATGTGGTCACGTTATCTGAACTTTCCCGCATGGGTTTTCGTCGTAGTGGGGATTTTGTCTACCGCCCTGAATGTCATCTTTGTCGTCAATGTCTATCCTCTCGCGTTCCTGTTCATGAATTTCAAATGAACAGCGTGCAAAAAAAAGCGTGGAAACGGAATCAAGATTTAACGGTGAAAATTTGCCGTCCTCAAGATGCCGATGCAATGCATTATGCCTTGTATGAACGCTACATCAATGAACGACATGCTGATGGTGATATGTACCCACCTAGCCAAGATCAATTTGAAAAATTTTTAATTAATAGCTGCACTGACAGCTTCTTTTTAGAGCTATGGTTGGATGAGCAACTGATCAGTGTATCTACCTGTGATCCACTTGATGATGGTATTTCAGCGGTATATACCTTTTTTGATCCTGATGAAAGCCGTCGCTCCCTAGGGACTTTTGCCATTCTGAAACAAATCGAGCATGCACAAAAGCTTGGACTGCAATATGTCTACTTGGGCTATTGGGTACCCGATTCGCAAAAAATGAATTATAAATCTCAGTACATTCCACTAGAACTTCTACTTGATGGACAATGGCGTCGACTCAACCGACCACTGACCCAAGAAGAAATTAGTCAACTGGGGGATTCCCTGATGACCACCTTACCTTCCGGCTGGAACAATCCTATTATTAAATAAAAGAGATCAAACAATAGATATTCAATAAAAAAGCATTCGTTTATTCACGAATGCTTTCTTTAAATTTGATCACTCTTCACCGCTTTTATTTAAATAAAGCTGCAAAATCATCACCACAAGTCTTCACCATAATAATGGCGTGCTCACGAGTTCCATCGGCATTTGGATAATAATTCTTTCGCAAATCGATTTGATGAAAATCCGCTTTTTCATATAAACGGATCGCTGGTTGATTACCTTCTCGCACTTCTAAGAAGATTTGAATGGGGTTATTTTTGAGTAAGGCAATAGATTCATCGAGTAATTGAAAACCTAATCCTTTGCCTTGCTGGCTCGGATCGATCGCCATTAACAATAAATTTGCTTCATCTAAAACGGGTTGTAAAATGCAAAAACCTACAACTTTTCCTTGTCGCTCAATCACCGTACTTTGATAGGCAGCAATCGATTCTTGAAATTGTTTTATGGTCCAAGGATGGCTTTGTACGCGGCGCTCGATATCGTAAACCTGCTGGACATCAGCGTCTTGCATCAAACGAATCATCTTCGTTTATCTTTCTATAGCTAGGGTATGCGCATTATAAAAAGTTTGTCTATAAAGTTGAATAAATAAAAGAGCGATTTACATCGCCCTTCTGAAAAAGTCACCACAGCGCTGTGATTAGAGACCCAAATATGCTTTCCACGTTTTTAACAAACCAGAAGTATCTAAATCATTCGGGTGAAAACCTGGTTTAAAATACATCAGCATTTCTTTACCCATACCAGTGATGATGCCTTTTGAAGGGCTATAACCATAGGTATAAATATCTTTTAATGCTTCAAAATTAAGCTTGTTATCTTCTTTTAATAAACGAGCAACAAAGTAGCTTTGTACGAAGAATAATGTCACCATTGCGCCAATCAATGAACCTGTACGGAGTGCGTAGGCCTTTATTCCCTGACCAAAGACACCTTCAAATACATCATAAGCTACGGCTTTATGCTCATTTTCTTCAATCGCATGCCATAACCACATATTTTTCATGGTTTCATCAGTCATTAAGGCTTGAATATGTGGGTTTACCAATAACTGTGAAGCAATCGTTGCAGTGAAATGCTCAAGTGCCGTAGTTGCAGTAAGATCCACCATTTCTTGAGTAATACCAACAGGTTTACCAATACGTGCAAAGACTTTGCGCACACCTTGGATAACACGACCCGTTGCCTTATCAAGTGTTTCGACATCATGACCATATTTTTGTGCAGAAGCATTAAAACCCTCATGCTCTTGCGTATGCATTGCTTCTTGACCAATGAAAGCACTAATTTCTTTTTGTAGGGCTTCATTATTTGCGATCGCGGGGTGTTTACGTACTGCACGCACACTATCAATAAAGAACATTTCACCCGCGGGAAATAAAGCAGACAATGCTGTCATAAAATGTGTCAAACCTGCTGAGCCATTCATCCAGTACTCTGGTACCGCATCAAAATCAAAATTCATGCGACGTACAGGGAAACTTGCACCTGCTCGATTAGTAATCTTTACTTTAGCGTTCATGCCTAACTCCTTTTTGAGTTATGAAATACTCAAACTTTTATTGGTTTTCTTGGGTTCATATTACGGTTTTATTGACACGTAATTATTTCAGTTAAGGACAGTGAATTATCACTAAAGGACAGCTTTAAAAAATATTGTCAGACAATTTCCCTATCACATTGAATAAGCATAAAAAAAGCGCCTCAAAGAGGCGCTTTTTTACACACATTTAGTGATTATGCAGTTACTTTAGAAACTACACCCGCACCAACTGTACGA